>JAIOSR010000146.1 GCA_021107495.1 Desulfobacterales bacterium
GGTATTTGGGGCGTGGCAGATGCGTTGTAGAAATAAAGATGCGCCTCTTTGAAAAGAGTTCCGCATGCCCTCCGCCATTTTAGATTAACCCCGCTACATATTGCGCTATTGACTCTTATATCCGTCCAATTTGCGCGCCCTGATCAGCGCCGGCGCCAATTCATCCTGTTTCTGCCGAAACTGGAGCAATACGATGGCGCCAAGCACCAGGGCGCCCCCCAGAATCTGGAACGGAGCCAGGGCCTCTCTCAAAAAAAGATAGGCAATAAAACCAGCAGAGATGGGCTCTAAAGTGGCCGTGATGACGGCGCGGGTTGAACGGATGTGGTTCACTCCCACGAAAAACAGCCCGAATGGGATTAAAGTCCCCATTACCGAGATATATATCAACCACACCCACTCAATAGAGGTATACCCGGCCCACAGATATTTTAAAGGCTGGTAAAAGATGTTCATGGAGAGGGCCGCAAACGATAAAGAGTAAAAGAGAACGGTCCAGGGTGAGTACCGGTGCATTCCTCGCTCGGCTGACAGGGTATATGTTGCAAAGCACAAGGCCGAGCACAGCCCGCTAAGGATTCCAGCACGGTTCATCTTCAGCAGATCAAGGTCGTATCCCCCTGCAATCAGGAAACAGCCCGCAATGGACAGGACAAGGGAAAGGACCTTGGCAACGGTAAGACGCTCCCGCCAGAAACAGATAGAAAAAAATGCCACCATGACCGGGGAAAGGTACTGGAGAAAGATGGCCGCCGCCACCTGGATCTTGCTTATTGCATAAAAATAGGTGATCTGCACGAGACACATGGCCAGCCCGCCTAACAGGAAAAAATAACCAATGTCGATCTTGCGAATCCGGAAAAGATTCCTGAAACGCAAACTGAAAATCAAGGCCAGCAGCAGCGCCGACACGGTGAGCCTGACCTGAACCACATCAAACGGGGTGATGCCGCGGCCGAACAGCGCCTTTCCGGCAGTACCTGATGAGGCCCACAGGACGGCCGCTACGACCACACATAGATATCCTTTGGCGGGACTGTTTTCCATGATAGTATCTCTCCCGGAAAATCGCTTATACCACTCCGGGGACGGTATGATCAATCTACAACTTCCGGAGAGCAGGCTTTAACGGATTTGTCGGGGAATAGTATATGTGTATAAAAGACCGTTTTATGGGTAAGATACCGGATATCGGGGAGAAACGTTAGAAAGCCCCAAAACAGGATACGCATTGAAAAAATATTGTTGACTGGAACACCTAATTTTGTTAGACATTCGCCTCTATTTAATTTATCATATTGGTAAATAAATATTCCCCAGTAGCTCAGTCGGCAGAGCAAGTGGCCGTTAACCACTGGGTCCGCGGTTCGAGTCCGTGCTGGGGAGCCATTCGACGCAAAAAGGGGCACTTCACTCTCGTGAATGCCCCTTTTTTTTGCTCATGGCCTCCCGGGACAAAAATTATCAGCGCCAGGGGAGTGTTTCCGATTTGGCCGTAACGGACGATGGCAGCCTGATCGCCTGGGTGGGTTGGATGGAAAACCGATCGTGAAAAAGAGGAACTAAAAACCATTTCTTCCGGCACCAAACATAAATAGACCTTTCGAACCCATTTCAGCCGGCATACCTTTGGGTGGCGTTCGCAATCGGCTTGACAGCGGGTAATATTCCCTTTATCTAAATAGCTTATGATTTTGTTCAATTTTTCAGTGGGTTTCAAGGCTCAATTTACCTCACATTTTTTTCACAGACTACCCTGAGAAACCAAAACAGTTAAGGATATGCACCATGAAACAGATCATTTTAGGCACGGCCGGGCATATTGACCATGGCAAGACCTCTCTCATAAAGGCCCTCACGGGAATTGATACTGACCGGCTCAAGGAGGAAAAGGAACGGGGAATTACCATAGAGCTCGGTTTCGCCCACCTTGACCTTCCGGGAGGGAAACGGTTGGGAATTGTGGATGTGCCGGGCCATGAAAAATTTGTAAAGAATATGGTGGCCGGGGCCACGGGTATTGATCTGGTTGCTCTCGTGATCGCCGCAGACGAGGGTGTCATGCCCCAGACCAGGGAACACCTGGAAATTTGCAAGATTCTGAAGGTCCGGCACGGCCTGGTTGTCCTGACCAAGATAGACATGGTGGATGACGACTGGATCGAGCTTGTCAAGGAAGACGTGACGGAATATCTCTCGGAAACTTTTTTAGCTGATGCACCAATCGTGGAAGTCTCATCAGTATCGGGCCAGGGCATCAAGGAAATGGTGCAGGTGCTGGATGAACTGGTCCTTGAAATTCCGGAAAGAGACCTGGGACATGTCTTTCGTCTCCCCATTGACCGGGTGTTTAGCATGAAGGGTTTTGGAACGGTGATTACCGGAACCAGCATATCCGGGAAGATTCAAACCGGTAATGAAGTGACAATTTATCCGAAAGAAATCGTTTCCAAAATCAGGGGGATACAGGTCCACAATAAAGAAGTCAACGAGGTACGGGCAGGGCTGAGGACCGCCGTGAACCTGCAGGGAATGGAAAGGGCCGTGATGAGCAGGGGAAATGTTTTGGCCACCAAAGATTCTCTCCGTCCCACATACATGGTTGATGTTCGTCTCGATCTCCTGAAAAGCGCCCCGCGAAAGCTAAAAAACAGGGCCAAGGCGCGTTTCCATGCGGGCACAGCTGAAATAATTTCCACTGTAGTCCTTTTGGACAGGGATTTGCTTGAGCCTGGGGAAGAATGTTTTGCGCAGATCCGGTTAGACGAGCCCACAACCGTACTGAAAGGCGACCGCTACGTTCTCAGGAGTTATTCGCCGGTACGAACCATAGGGGGAGGCGAAATCCTGAACGCACTGCCCAAGAAGATGAAGCGTTTTGCCAAGAACGCTTCATCTGAAATGGAATTGCTCCATGAAGGGAAACTGAACGAAACCATCGAACTTTTCGTTTCCTTTGGTCGTTTCCATGGAGTCGAAGAGGTCGAACTTTCTTTTTTGACAAACACGAGCAAGAAGAAGTTGGATGATGCCCTCAAAGTGCTCAAGGCCCAGAAAAGGGTAACACAATATGACAAAGAGCGAGGGGCACTGATTCATCCGGACTTCCTGAAAAAGGCCAGGGATGAAATTGTTGGGACCATTGATAAGTATCACAAAAATTTTCCCCTAAAAGCAGGGCTGCTCAAGGAAGAACTCCGGTCCAGGACAACCGGGGCACGCAACCTGAAACTGTTCAATTTCCTTGTAAACCAGCTCTTCCATGAGGGCGTTATTGTTCAGGATAAAGAGGTGGTTCACCTCAAGGATCACCGTGTAACCTTGGCGCAGGACCAGGAAAAAACGAAACAGCAGATTGAAAAGACCTATCTGAAAAGCGGGCTCCAGCCTCCTTATTTCAAGGAGTTGAAGGAAAAATTTCCAGGGAACACCGGGGCCGATGTCCTTGAAGTAATGGTAAAGGAAGGTCTCCTGTTAAAAGTCAAGGAGGACCTCTTCTTTCATAGCAAGGCGGTCGGGGACCTAAAAAAAAGGCTTATCGATTTTTTGCAGAAGAACGGAGAGATAACCACACCACAGTTTAAGGATTTGACCGGTGTGTCCCGGAAGTACACCATCCCCCTTATAGAGTATTTTGACCTGAACCAGCTCACCGTGAGGGTCGGGGACAGCAGGGTCCTCAGGGATAGATAAGAATGGTAAAGGACTTGACGTCTGCCTTGGGCCTTGGACCAAGGGAACATGTGGCCCTTGTGGGCGGGGGAGGCAAGACGACCCTCATGTTTGCCCTGGCAGACGAATTCCGATTAAAAGGACACGGGTTTGTTATCTCGACTACCACCAAGGTCTGGAATTGGGAGGCCCTGAAATGGCCTAACATTTTAATTGACCCTTCTGATCCTGACTCTCAGGAAGAGTTGAAAGAGGCACTCAAAAAAAACGGCCATGCATTTGTGGCAAGCCGTGTTCTCGAATCCGGCAAGACGGAAGGGATCGACCCCGGTCTTGCGGATTCCATATACAGGGAGTCCGGCATTGATTATCTTCTTTTAGAAGCTGACGGCGCGGCAGGCCGTCCCCTGAAGGCGCCTGCGCAACATGAACCGGTGATCCCCGCTTCCGCCACAGTGGTTGTCGCCATAATGGGCCTGGAGGCCGTGGGCGAACCTTTAGAAGAGGCGGTTGTCTTCAGGCCGGAACAATTTATAAAGATAACCGGCATTAATCGCGGAGAGATGATAACCCCGAATGCGCTTGCCAGGATTTTTCAATCTCCCGAGGGGCTTTTTAAAGGCGCACCTGCCTCAGCAAGGCGGATTGCGTTCTTAAACAAGCTGGATCTTGTTGCGGACGATCAAGAAGGCAGGGCGTTAGCGGACTTATTGGTCAAGGGTCCCCGCCCCCCGGTTGATTCGGTCGTTGTCGGATCAATATTGAAGAATATTTATTATATATACATAGGTTAAGCGGTTCAACGTTCACGGTTCACGGTTAAAAACCCTAACTGTCTGATATCAAAAGAATGATACCTCAGTAGAGACGACACGTATGCTTCATTTTTAAACTGGAAGAGTTTGAAGTGAACTAAAGTTTGAAGTGAGCTAAAGTTAAGGA
>JAIOSR010000420.1 GCA_021107495.1 Desulfobacterales bacterium
ATGGCGGCGTTTTTCGCTTATGCAAGGACGCCTCTCCTCACGATGGTATGCTGGATGTCTGCTGCCTCCATGGCACGAGAGTCCGGGATCTTGCACGCTACGCATGGGGTGCATTCCGGCAAAATCTTATGGATTACAATGACATAGTTTTTTATCGCGGAAAACAGATCAAACTGGAGGCCGATGAACGGGTATTGGTCCAGGTAGATGGCGACAGAGGAGGCGAACTGCCCATGCTTTTTACCCTCATGCCAAGCGCAGTCTCGTTTTGCGTGGAAAAATCTTAATGTTGTATGGGAGTCGTTTTTCGGTCTAAAATCTTTGTTTTATTTGTCAATTTATGCCGTATAATATTGATGGGCCCGTAAAAAGTCCATTAATTTGTGGCAGAGTCTAAAAGAGGTTACTCTTATGCGATTGCTTTTAGTTGAGGATGATCTGAAGATTGCCTCATTTGTGTTAAAGGGTCTGAAAGAGTCGGGGTTTGCCGTGGACCATGCGGCGGACGGCGAGGACGGGCTCCATCTGGCATTAAATGAACCCTATGATGCCGCTATCATAGATATCATGCTGCCCAAACTCGATGGCTTGTCTCTCATACAAGAAATGAGGCGGCAAAAGGTTAGCACACCTGTCATTATATTGAGCGCCAGGAGGACCGTTGATGATCGCAGCAAGGGGCTTCGGACCGGGAGCGATGACTATCTGACCAAACCATTTTCTTTTTCCGAACTTCTGGCACGCGTGCAGGCATTAATACGCAGGGCCAGCGGGGCTTCAGAATCAACCGGCGTCGCGGTCGGTGATCTCTCGATGGATCTTCTCACCCGTGAGGTTAAAAGGGGAGGCAAGAAGATCGAACTGCAACCACGTGAATTTTCACTGCTTGAGTATCTTATGCGCAACTGGGAGACGGTCGTTTCTAAGACCATGATCTTGGAACATGTCTGGGGTTACGATTTTGACCCTCATACTAACGTGATTGAAGCGCATATATGCAAATTGCGCGATAAAATCGATAAAGGTTTTGGGGCAAAGCTCATTCACACCATCCGCGGAGCGGGATATGTACTTAAAGAAGATGCTTAACCTGAGACACACCCTGGCATTCCGATTAACACTCTGGTATGCGGCAATATTTGCAGTTTCGTCTTTTGGCGCTTTTTTAGCCTTTTACCTTCTCGCCGCTTCCGTTATTCACGGCCGCACGGATCAAGATATCTTAAGCGAAATCCCGGAGTATTCTTCTCTCTTAGCCTTAAAGGGGTTCGAAACGCTCAAGACCGCATTAGACCTTGAATCTGAATCCGAGGGGATGGATAAGATATTTTTCCGTATTGTAAACGAAAACGGAGAGGAGCTTTTCTCATCAAATATGTCATCCTGGGGTGATCTGGGTATAGGCAGGACTGCCTTGCAGCGGTTAAGAAACGGCGCCGACCATGTATTTGAAACAGTAACTATCCCGGAACACCGATATAAGGTACGAATCCTTTACGGCATTATAAGTCCCGGCAAAATCCTGCAAATAGGGATGTCTTTAGGGGATGATCAACGAATTCTTGAGGTATTCCGGGAGGTATTCGGTGGAACAATGGCCGTGCTGATAATACTTGGCGCCATTGTAGGCTGGTTTATGGCCAGGCGTGCCCTGGTTGGCGTTGAGGAGCTAACCCGAACGGCAACGGATATATCAAAAGGCGCTTTTGAACAGAGGGTGTCCGCGAAAGACAGGGGCGATGAAATCAACCGGCTCGCAACCGCTTTCAACGTGATGCTGGACCGCATCAATGAATTGGTTGCCGGGATAAGGGAAATGACCGAAAATATGGCCCATGATTTGCGGAGTCCGATCACAAGAATTCGCGGTATGGCTGAAATGACTTTAATTACAAGCAAATCCATGGATGAGTATAAGGCCATGGCTACTGATACCATTGAGGAATGCAATCGCCTTTTGGAAATGGTGAACACGATGCTGGATATCTCGGAAGCGGAGGCAGGGGCGATTAAGCTTACGATGGAAAAGACCGATATGGCCGGGATAGTCCAGGATGCTTGTGAACTTTTCCAGCCGGCAGCAGCAGAAAAAGGTCTGACGCTTACCTCCGGGATATCTGATACTGATAACCTTTTTGTTTATGGAGACATCCAGAGGCTTCAGAGAATGGTAGCCAATCTTCTGGACAATGCATTGAAGTATACCCCTTCCGGGGGAACCGTTACGGTTTCCGTCACTTCAAATGAAGGACAGGTTGTCATCTCTGTAAGTGATACGGGCATTGGGATCTCTAAGGTCGATCTGCCTCATATCTTTACACGCTTTTATCGATGCGATCAAAGCCGGTCACAGGCCGGCATAGGTCTCGGCCTCAGTCTGGCCCGGGCTATTACTACGGCCCATGGGGGCAACATCGCTGCCATAAGTAATCCCGGCAAGGGAACGAAATTCATTGTTACCCTACCTCAATCGTCACCTTCCGAATAATTGCATCCTCCTGTTTTGTCGCAACATTAACAAGAATTAATCTTCCGGTAATCTCCGGTTAACCTCCCGTATCATAAGATGGTTCGAAATTTTTGAACTTTAGGGCGGGTAGGATAACATGTATTATTCGCGGGACTATTCGGAAGCCAAAACAGGAGGCATTATGATGGATAGTATAGTGCCTCGGATCCACGGCATTTTTAACAATGAAATACTGAGATCGTTTCTATCAAAATTTCGGTATCCCATCTTTATAATAGCCTTTTTCATTCTCCTAATCCCACAGATAAGGCCGTCATTGTTATTGCCGGGTTTTCTTATGAGCCTATTTGGAGAATTGATCCAGATCCTGAGCTTCGCCTCCCTGGACAAAAATAAAACCCTTGCATTGAAAGGGCTTTATCTATTGACAAGAAATCCCATGTACATCGGTCGTTTTTTTCTAATATTGGGCGGGCTAATACTTATCGGCAACATATGGGTAATTACAGGTTTCATCATTATCTTTTATTTCTATGCGGTCAACCGTGTAAAACGTGAGGAAAGGAGATTGGGGCTCCTGTTTGGAGAACAATATGAGGACTATTGCCGAGAGGTAAACCGATTCATGCCCTCCCTTAAACTGTCAAACCTAAGAACATTATGGTCCTTCAAATGGGGGTTGCTTTTACAAAACAACGGTCACAAAAACCTGATGGCAGTCCTTTCCGGCTACCTTGTCCTTTATCTCTATACATTTATCGTATGACCCCTATGAAACACAATCCACCCTTGATCATGGCCGGAGTCGTTTCGAATGCTGACGGACTATCTCTATCCGGGGGGCACTCCGGGCCTGCGAGGGGCGGCAGGTTGAGCTCCTTATTGAGCGGGCGTTTCGGTGGCATGTATATATTTATGGCCCTCTTTGTGGCTACATGCTTCTTACTCAGGACCGGGCTCCTGATTCATTCCTTCTCTGATATCGACCACAGTGTCCCTGCCCTGATCAAAATTTACGCTGTCGGCCTTTTCTTTGATGTGATCACATCTTTTTTGGCAGTGATTCCTGTTGCTATCTACCTCACTCTTATGCCGGATAAAGTACTCCGATGGAAAGCCAGTAGATGCCTTGCGCTCGCAGCCTATTTTGTAGCCGTATTCCTTGTCCTGTTTGATGCAGTGGCAGACTGGCTGTTCTGGGAAGAGTTCGGCAGTCAATTCAATTTCCTTGTTGTGGACTATCTGGTCTACACCCGGGAAATGATCGGCAACGCAATGGAATCTTATCCCGTAAAAACAATTATGGGTGTTATTTTTTTGGTTACAATTATTGTCGTATTTTTGACCAGAAAGCCATTCTTGATGATAAAAAATCCAAGTACTTTTGGCCAACGTCTCAAAACTGGTCTTATACACCTGCTCATCCCATGCCTTTTTCTCATTTTTGTCAGCAGGTCATGGGCAGATATCTCGCAAAATCACTATAATAACGAGTTGGCCATGAACAACCTTCTTGGTCTGGTCACCGCCTTTTTTAATAACTCGCTCGATTACGAAAAATTCTATCTCACCGAGAAGGATACCAGAGTCCTGGCCCATATCAAAGATCTGATAAAGACAGACTACAGCCGGTACGACCATGATGACAAAGGGGACATAACCAGGACAATCACGAGCAAGGGGCCGGAAATCAGGAAAAACGTTATTGTCCTGGTGGTTGAAAGTCTCAGCGCCCGCTATTTAGATATATTCGGGAGCAAGGCACATCTCACGCCTAACCTTGATAGCCTTGCAGGGGAAAGCCTTCTTTTTCGCAACTTATACGCCACAGGCACCAGGACAACCCGCGGACTGGAGGCCATCGCCATGTCCGTGCCTCCCACACCCGGAAGATCTCTAATCAAACGGCCGAAAAGCAGAAACCGGTTCACCATCGGCCAGGTATTAAAGAAAAGGGGCTACGAGACGAAGTTTATGTACGGCGGGTTCGGTTATTTCGACAATATGAATGCCTTCTTCAGCGGCAACGGTTTTGAGATAGTGGACCGGTCAAATCTGTCCCGGGATGAAAACACCTTCGCCACCATATGGGGGGTATGCGACGAAAACCTCTTTGACAGGGCTTTAAAGGAAAGTGACGAATCATTCAGTCACAAGAAACCTTTCCTTTCGATCGTGATGACCACATCCAATCACAGGCCTTATGCATATCCTCAGAAGATAGATATCCCTTCCGGCAGCGGGAGAAACGGTGCCGTGAAATATACGGATTATGCCATCGGTCGGTTCATCCGGCAGGCCAGGGAAAGGCCCTGGTTTAAAGATACGGTCTTTGCCATTGTAGCTGACCACTGTGCCGGTAGTTCGGGCAGGGTCGAAGTCCCTGTACACAGGTATCATATCCCTTTGATTATTTACTCGCCCGGATTTGTCAAACCAGGGGAATGTACTTCACTCTGCAGCCAGATTGACATCGGGCCAACACTTTTGGGACTGATGAACATCTCTTATGAAAGCCGGTTTTTTGGCGTAGACGTACTTCGTTCACCGCCTGGAAGGGCCTTCCTCGGAACCTACCAGAAATTAGGTCTGCTTACTGATGGAAAACTGACCCTGCTTAAGCCCGGAAGGAAGGCCGATGGATATCGCGTCGGTCCTGATGATTCCCAGAGTAAGGCCACCCTCGAAAAAGGCCTCTTATTTGATACCGTGACCTATTACCAGGCCGCGAGTTATTTACTAAAACACCATTCGCTGTCATCGCTGTAGGTTTTGATGTCTTTTCAGAAACAGATCCTCGTGAACATAGTCCTTTTGTTGGGGACTATATGTCTATTCGAATTCACGAATCTCGATCTTGCAATTCAGGACCATTTCTACCTCCGGGATTGTCACCAGTGGATGATCGACAAAAGAGATCCGGTCCTCAAGCTGATATTTTACACAGGCATTAAGGACCTGATTATTGCCTTTGGTACCCTCTGCTTTTTTTGCTGGCTTCTCTCATATAAGGTCTGGAAACTTGCAAGATATAGACGATTCTGCGTCCTGATATGCCTGGCGCTAATTATTGTACCTGTAACGATCTCAATCTTAAAAAATATTAGCAATGTCTACACGCCAAACAAAATAGGGCGATATGGGGGGGACAAACCTTATGTAAAAGTCCTTGAAAGATATCCCCCTCGGTTCGAGCAATCGAGAAAGGGAAAGGGTTGGCCCGCAGGCCATGCCAGTGGTGGGTTTGCGCTGATGATGCTTTATTATGCCTTTACCCGCAAAAAATTCAGGATCCTCGGGGTTTCAATCGGCCTTACTCTCGGTTGGACAATGGGACTGTATCAGATGCTCAAGGGTGCCCACTATCTGAGCCATACCATTGTCACCATGTTCATTGCATGGATCTTGATAATTATCATTTACAGAGTTACCCGGGTCGACTTTAGGGTGCATATTTTTACAACAATGATAAGAAAAAATAAAATAAGGCCGGCAAATTGAAAAAACACCCTATAAAAGTTCTCTTGCTTATTTTTTGCATCCTTTTTCTGTCAGGTTTTGAGTTGCTGGGACACATTTCTCCTCTGCCAGACCATGGATGGAACACTATTAATTTGACAAAAATCAAAGTGCCTGATCCGAGCGATTTCTCCTTTGCAGTCTTTGGGGACAACAGGAGAAGCAATTTTGTCTTTGAAAATCTACTCAAATTAGTCGATCACGACCCGGACATTGCATTTGGTATTGATCTTGGCGATCTTGTCTCACGCGGAAAAAAGAGATCATACCACCATTTCCTTAACCAGGTTAAAGGCAACATGGCCCTACCCCTCTTAACCGCGATTGGCACTCGTGAACTCAAGGGAGAAGGGCATGCCCTTTATCGTAATATCTTTGGCCCGTTATATTACTCTTTCAAGATCGGCAGAAATTACTTTATGGTTTTGGATAATGCCAATAGCAAAGGGCTTGATCAAGAGCAGAGACTGTGGCTTGAGAAAGAGCTGGAGAAGTCTTTAAAGTACGACACACGGATCATATTTATGCATGTTCCTCTCCATGACCCAAGAGGGATGAACCATCATCACTGCTTAACTGAAGAATCTGCTGATAAGCTGAACAATTTTTTCTTGAAGTATCGTGTGACCCATGTATTTGCCTCACATATTCATGGCTATTTCGAAGGCAGATGGGAAGGAATCCCTTATACAATAACAGGAGGAGCGGGTATCTCATTGGCGGGAGATGACCCGGATCATTTCTTTTTTCACTTTGTCAAAGTGCACATTAAAGACGGCAGCTTAAATATCCAGGTGAAACACGTGCCGCCACCAAAACATGAATGGTTAGATCTTTTAGACTATATGGCGTCGCTCTATCTTTATTCCTTTTTCTGATCCTATTAGGTTCATACTGTTTTGCTGATTATTGGAGTAGGGCTTGTCAACATCCTGATTTTTTATGTATCTGCGACCCTTTGATTTGACCGGGCCGACCAATTGATTGCAACAAAAGAGCAGAAAACATCATGCGCAAGGCTTTGAAACGTTTAGTCCGGCCCGAATTCATCTGTATGGGTCTTCTATTTATCGGGATAATGATGGCAGGTTCTTTCTGCCGTTTATGGTTGTTTTTGAGTAACCTGGCAATGGCCGAAGGGATTCCATCAACTGTTATCCTCAAAAGCCTATTAGTAGGAATGCGCTTTGACCTGTTGCTTGTCAGTTATATCATGTTGCCAGTCGCCGTGTGGCAGCTTGTCCCGAAAATTGGATGGCAGTATGGCAAGTCAGGGATCCGTTTTCTGTTCGCGTTTCTCTTAACTGTATTATCCCCGGTTATCTTTTTCGGCATAGCTGAAGCTGAATTCTACCGTGAATTTCACGATAGATTCAACCAGCTTGCCATCCAATATGTCCTTGATCAGCCGGGCACAGTTATAAAAATGGTCTGGCATGGTTATCCTGTCATACGCTACCTGATCGCCACGGTAATTCTCATGGCTGGAATCTGGTGGCTTTTGAAAAAGGTACTACTGGTAAAGGGATTACCGGTAGAGTTCTCATGGAAACGATATTTCGGAAAATCTTTGCCGTTCGGCTTAGTGGTCACCGCACTCCTGGTCTTTGGCGCTCGCGGAGGCTTTCAGACCGGTCCGCCGTTAAGATGGGGCGACGCCTATTTCAGCAAGCATACCTATGCCAACCATCTGGCCCTTAATGGAATCTTCACCTTGGCAAAAGCTACGCAGAACTGGGGAGGGGATAAATCCGGTCATTACTGGCTTGCCAGACTGCCGCAGGGTGAGGCCTTGAAAATCACCCGTGAAATGGTCCTGCAGACCGGCAACCGACTTTTACTACGCCGGGATTACCCTCTGCTGAAAAAACCGGGTATCTGTGATTCCGGTGTTTCTTTTATCACCCTCCCCCAAAACCTGGTACTCATCCAGATGGAAAGTCTCTCGGCACAGTTTATCGGGGTTTTGGGAAATGCCTACGGTGCAACACCCGTATTTGACCAACTCGCTAAGCAGGGAATACTTTTTGATCATTTTTTTTCACAAGGGACCCATACACATCAAGCCCTTTTTGCATCCCTTTGCAGTTTTCCGAATCTTCCCGGCCATGAGTATCTGATGCAGGATATCCAAGGTCAGCAACCTTTCAGGTCCCTGCCAAAGGTCCTCCGGGAAAATGGTTTTGATACCTCATATGTCTATAATGGGAGTTTCAGATGGGATAACCAGGAAGGGTTTTTTCGCCATCAGGGTATGAAACATTTCGTCGGCATAAAAGACTATCAACAAGCAAAGTTTACCGACGCAACCTGGGGGGTTTCAGATGAAGACATGTTCTTACGAGGAATCACCGAAATAGACCACCTGACGGAAAAAGGTCCGGTGTTTGCTTTTCTCCAGAGCTTGAGTAATCACGCCCCTTATGAGCTTCCACCACCAGCTCCCTTTAAAGAGATTACAGGACCTTCTTCACTTATTCCTCGTTTGAATGGTTTACGTTATGCCGACTGGGCCCTGGGACGGTTTTTTGACGTAGCCGCCAAAAAACCCTGGTTTAAGCGGACTCTTTTCATCATATACGGCGATCATGCCTTTGCCTTTCAGCGACCAAAAGCGCTTCTTGATCTTACCCGGCATCATATTCCCCTGTTGGTTTATTATCCGGGGGATACCCGGTTTGCCGGCCAGGTAACCCATGCTGTCGGAAGCGAGGTTGACATTCTGCCTACGATCCTCGGTTTGCTGAAAATAGACGCCCCCATCCAGTCATGGGGACGGGACCTTTTCAGACTGCATCCTGATGATCCGGGTTGGGCACTGATTAAACCCTCTGGTGGCGAACCAACGGTAGCCTTCATTAAGGGTGATAAATTCCTGGTTGAAGCTCCTGGCATAAAGCCCGTATTATATCATTACAGCTTGTATCCCTGGGATGTCCAACCAATTACGGAAGGGAACGATGACCTGTGCAAAGAATACAAACTGGCTTTGGAATCTTATGTGGAAACAGGAATTGATGCCTTAAATCGAAAAGTCACAGGTTATGAACTTAATGTATCTTGTAGCGATGGGAAGATACATCCACAAGATATGGAGGATCACGAGTAATGTAAATTTCTGTAACTGCTCAGGTTCAACGTTCAGAGGTTCAAGGTTGATGCACTCGTAAAAAGTCGTCACCCCGGCCCCGCATCCAGTGCGGGATAAACTGCAGCCGGGGTCCAGGTCAGCCATAAGTTTTGCAAAACACTGGATTCCGGCTTGGCCGTCATCCCGGACCCGATCCGGGACGGAATGACGCCAAAAGGAAATTCTTCACTTTTTACAAGTTCGTCAAAGTTCATTTCATAAATGAAACCCATATTTTCTATATTACCAACCGTGCCACTCCTTTTCCCATTTATCAGGCCAGCGCTTTTTGAGATCAACACGTTCCACTTCCAGGAACTTCCCATTTTTCCATTCCTGGACGAGACATCCGCTCGTGGGCCGGTGGTCGGCAGGTGTAAAGGAGATCGGTGATGCACCAAGGCCGATGTCGAAGCCAACTAAGGTCTCAAATCCTTTTTTCATGATCCCGACCCCTGTCAAATCACCGGCCTTATCCGCCCGCTTCATGGCCTCCCATAGCACCAGGGCATCACCCCAGGCCTGAACCGTCCGGATCAGTCTTTGCTCAGACGGGACTGTAGGGCTATGTTTCTTAGCCGTTGCAACAACCTTGTCCATATTTTTGTAATTCTGTCCGAAAAATGCGCACGGTGTGGCTCCCATCACACCTTCGGCGGCGTCCCCTGCCAAACGTGGGAGATTTTCATCAAAACCCCAATTGTTGACAATCCAGTCGGCACCGAGTCCCATGGAACAGGCATCCTTCAGCGTGATGGATACGGACATGGTTGTATTGCCATGCCATAGAAGATCGGGCTTGAATTCTTTTAAGGCCGTGATCTGGCTTTTGGCGTCTAAGGCATACTGGGACACGTCCTGGTCGGGTCCAACTTCAAAGCCCAATAGCCTGGCCTGGTCTTTTATGGCCTTTATGGGTGCATTGCAGTAAGGCGAGGCAAACATATAACAGCATGCAAACCTCGGTTTTCTCTTTTTGTAATCCTTCTTTTTGGGCCATTTCCTATCAAACCAGGCAGTGATGCATGCCCTGGCATTGGTTGAATAATCGGATGCAAAAAATAGGTTGTAAGGTGTCCTTTTCGGATCGGTCAAATGTGCTGAATAGGAACCTGACACATATGGAAGCCTGTCTTTATTCGCTGAAGGTGAGAGGGCCTCGGTATCTCCGGTCCCCCATCCCATTACTGCAACACATTTGATTCTTTTCAGGAGTCTGTACTTTGTTATTGCCTCCGGAATGCGGTAACCATAGTCAAACCAGGTGTACTTGATCCTTTTGCCGTTAACACCCCCCTGTTCATTGATGAATTTGAATGCCTCTGCCATGCCAATGGCATAATCTTTGCCAACGTCCGATGTAGCGCCCGTGGTGTCCATGAGGCCGCCGACCGTAACCATTTCGGCCTTTGCAATTGTGGAAATTCCAACCAGGAAAACCGCTGCAAAAAATAATAATAAAATCTTTGAGAGAATGCTCATTCTCATATGTTTCGTCCCCCTTTACACTTGTAAAAACAGTATCCTTGATACCTTACATTACCAAAAAAAGGCCAAAGGTCAAAATAAAATAGTTCCGATTTGTGCAAAAAAAAGCCCTGCATTTACGGCAGGGCTTTGATTGTCATTTCTTGAGTTGCCTTACTGCTCTCCCCCATACATCTCCTTGATCTTGGCCCTGTC
>JAIOSR010000382.1 GCA_021107495.1 Desulfobacterales bacterium
CAATGAACGTACCTTCAATGCCATAGAGCTTCAGGGCGACATCCGTTTCTTCAGGATCGGAGATTCTGAAAACTGAAGGCATGCCGAACTCTCCCTGTGAAATTTCACGGGCCGCATTGACCGTGTTTTCCCAGGCGGGAAATATAAATGCAAATCTCCTTCGGTTTAGAGGCATATATCGAAATATTTTCAAGGTTGCGTTGACCAGGACCCCGAAGGCCCCTTCGCTACCCTTCATGATGTCATTGACCTTCGGGCCGGTAGCCGTGGCAGGGTAATCATATGTCTTAAATGAGCCGGCAGGCGTCACATATTCCTGGCTCAGTACAATGTCGTACATATCTCCGTAATATGACGACTGCTGGCCCGAGCCGAGGGTGACAATCCAGCCGCCCACGGAAGAGTATTCAAAGGACTGGGGAAAATGGCCGCCAGTGTAGCGCCCTTTTGCATCGAAGAAATCCGGCGCGTTATTGAGCATGTTTTCATAGGCTGGTCCAATTATGCCGGGCTCGACCGTAATGGTCTGGTTGGTTTCGTTGAAGGAGAGCACCCGGTTCATATGGGTATTCATAACCAGGGCAATGCCCCCTTTAACGGGTTTGAAGCCCAGGTTTACCGAAGAACCGCCGCCATACACATATATGGGAATCTTTTGTTCATTGCAGTAAATCACTATCTTGCTTACGTCTTCCTTGTTCCGGGGATGAACAACAATGTCCGCGATTTCTCCGGCAATTCCTTGCCTCAATTGCATGGCCTCTTCCATGGTCTTTCCGGTTGAGTATTTTGTCCGGGAATAGTCATCGGTAGAAACATTTTCCGGGCCCACAATCGTGATGAGTGGCTCGACATGTTGATCAGTAAGCCGGGGCGGTCTGTCCAATCGCACTTGTTCGTTTCCCTGGTTTTGCGATTTTTTAAAATCCGCATCCGTCATTTCAAATTCTTTTTTCAGCATGGCGTAAAGCCTGCTGTTCGGATGCTTGAACCTGTCCGGCGCACCCCACTTGAAGATGGAACGATACGTTCCATTAGGAGGGGAGTCGTTTGTCCAGTTGGGTTTGAAACCTTTTAGTTTAAACATATGGATCATCTCCGAATTAGTTGATTGATGATCAGGGTTCAAGGAGTCCAGGGGTCAAGGCCCGCCCTGTCGCGGCGCGGTGATTACTTAAAGTATAGGCTAAGCTTTATAATGATGATAGTTTATTCTTTAAGATTTCATTTGACAACCTGCTGAATAACTGGTATGACCTCTTACCAGTTTCACGATAAAAGGTAAAGGATAAAAAATTCGTAAGAACCCTGGTGAACCTAACAACCTGAGTAGTTACAAAACTTTTAGCTATGAATTTTAAACCATCAATTCGACCTGCACTGCATGTTGAACAACAGGTAGTCACTTCAATCCTGGACGGGACGTATCCGAAGGGTGCGGTCCTGCCCAACGAAAGGACGCTCGCTGAAAAGATCGGCGTAACGAGACAGACACTGCGGGAAATCCTGCAGCGTCTTTCAAGGGAAGGATGGATTACCATACATCACGGGAAGCCGACCGTAGTCAACGATTACTGGGAAAAGGGCGGCATGGGCATGCTCAGTACCATGTCGCGATACAGTGAGTATCTGCCCAATGGATTTGTCCTTCACCTACTTGAGGTGAGGGCCAACCTGCTGCCCGTTATCGCCGGGCTGTCCGCGAAAAGGGCCCCTGAAGTGATCTTGAAATATTTGTCAGGGGCCGGGAAGCTCGAGGATAAGGCCGAGGCATTCAGCGTGTATGACTGGGACCTGCAGTTATTGATGGCAAGCCATGCCGGAAATCCCGTATACAGGCTGATCCTGAACGATTTTTCCCGAATGTTTGAATCATTGGGGCTTAAATACTTCGGTCTTAAAAAGGTTCGAAAAATCTCCCTCCACTATTACCTGGAACTGTACGATGCCATTGACCGGGGAGGTGAAGACGTGGAGGGCATGGTCTTTTCGACCATGGAAAAGAGTATTGAAATATGGAAAAAACTCAAATGAATGAAACCATAAAAGACATCAAAAAGAATTGGGACCTGATCATTATAGGCGGAGGGATCACCGGTGCGGGTATTCTTCGGGAAACGGTCCGCATGGACCTCAATGTGCTCCTGGTGGAGCAACAGGATTTTGCCTGGGGAACCTCAAGCCGTTCTTCAAAGCTGGTTCACGGCGGCCTGCGCTATCTCAAGGAAGGTAAACTTTTCCTGACCCGGGACTCCATTAAGGAGCGTGAGCGTCTTTTGAAAGAGGCCCCCGGTCTGGTTGAACCGTTAGGATTCATGTTCCCGGTTTACAAGGGCAGGGGGCTCGGGAAGTGGAGTCTTGAAGCGGGTCTTGCCATCTATGATGTTATTGCAAAAAAACGGCAGCACAGATTTTACGATCTTGAGGAATTCGTCAAACTTGAGCCCCATATAGACAGGAAAGGCCTTACCGGTGCTTTTCACTTTTTTGACGCACAGGTAGATGATGCCCGCCTGGTACTGCGCCTGATTTTAGAATCAATCAAGTCCGGGGGCCATGCACTTAATTATACTGCGGTTGAAAAAATAGATCGGAATGACCGGGGAGAGGTTACCGGTGTTATCATTAAAGATGTGGAGACCCATGAAACAAAGGAACTTTCCACCGGCGCAGTGATCAATGCGACCGGCTGCTGGGCGGAAAAGCTTCATCCTTCACCAAAGAAAAAGCTCCATCTGCGCCCCTTGCGGGGAGGCCACATGATATTTCCCGCCGGGGTTGTTCCCGTGGACCAGGCCGTCAGTTTCAGCCATCCTTCGGACAAAAGGTCCGTTTTTATGTTTCCCTGGGAAGGGTCGGTAATTGTGGGAACAACGGACCTTGACCATAAAGAGGACCTTTCCACAGAGCCCGTGATTACGGAAGAAGAAATATCATATCTGATGGAAGGCCTGCATACCATATTTCCTTCCCTTGATATATCTCCTGATGATTGCCTTTCTACCATTGCAGGGGTGAGGCCGGTGCTTAGCGAAGGCAAACTGGAACCATCGCAGGAATCCCGCGAGCACGTGGTCTGGGTGGACAAGGGTCTTATAACCATCACCGGTGGTAAGCTGACCACGTTTCGTATATTAGCCTTTGATGCCCTGAAAGCAGCCAAACCCTTTTTGCCGCCCGTTGAACCGCCTGATGCGGATGAACCGGGTTTTACGCAGTCATCCATGATCCCGGAACAGGACATGGGCCTGCCCCCGGAAACCTGGAGTAATCTTTTTGGCCGGTACGGTGAACCCGCGAATAATCTTGTAAGGGAGGCCGCCTTGAAGGACCTGAAGGTCATTCCCGGCACTCGAACGCTCTGGGCGGAACTCCCCTATGTGGCAAAAAATGAAAAAGTCAGGCACCTGGCCGACCTTATGTTGAGAAGGGTAAGAATAGGGCTGTTGACCCCGAACGGGGGCAGGGAACATCTTGGAAGGGTTCGAAAACTCGTGGCCCCGGTATTGCCCTGGGACAGGAAAAGATGGAAAAAGGAAATCAGAGATTATCTCCATCAGTGGGAGTATGCCCATTCAGTTCCGGGTGTAAAGCCCGAATTAGACGGTAAGGTTAAAGCATTGTATAATAATGTCAATAACGGCATTAAGAAACTCTTTAATTTGAGGAGTTAATTTTTTGTCCTTGCTTTTTTTGAGGGTTTCAGGTTTCAGAATTCCCGTCTCCCGATCCTGGCACCCGACACCTGAAACCTTTCCACTACTCCAGTACTCCGTGAACGGATGTCAAGCTTTTGAAGGCTGTTACGAGGTATCATGAACGACAAAGACCTGATATTGGCCATTGACAACGGAACCCAGAGCCTGAAGGCACTGGTCTTTGACCTTGAAGGCCGGCTTCTGACAAAGGAGCAGGTCCGGTTCAAGCCCTACTTTTCCAAGAATCCCGGATGGGCGGAACAGGACCCGGAGGTATTCTGGCAGGCCCTGTGTTCGGCATGCCAGGGATTGTGGAAAGGCGGGAAGGTGGAAAAGGGGCGCATTGCGGGCGTAACGCTTACCACCCAGAGGGGGACTGTCATCAATGTGGACAGGGAGGGCAGAC
>JAIOSR010000510.1 GCA_021107495.1 Desulfobacterales bacterium
ATTCTCCCCGGCAAAGGGCAACGACTGACAGAAGCAGCCGAAAGGAGGTGCCCGAGTTTCCCAGATAAAGCCGCTTTCTAATCGAGGCAGGGCGAAATTTTCCTCCTGTCCCTGCAACCCTAACGTTTTTTCCCTCATAGGAGATGTTCACCCCAAGCTCCTGTAAGGCATTGGCGGTATAGAGGGTGTCTTCGCATTCCAGAAAATCTTTAAGCAGGCTCTCTCCGTTTGCAAGACAGGCGGCAATGATTGCCCGATGGGTTATGCTTTTTGAACCCGGGATTCTAACGGTTGCATTTAGCCGGGATTTCGTTCTAATTGCTTTCATTCTGTTCCAGTAAGGCAGTCTCTGCCGCACGCCTCATTGTGCCGACCGGGGGATTGATACCCGTCCATAAGCGGAATTGCTCAGATCCCTGGTAGACAAACATGCTTAGCCCGCTGATTGTTACACAGCCTAAGGCCTTAGCCATCTTCAGAAGCCGGGTCTCAAGGGGGTTATAGATGATATCCATCACCACCATACCTTCCCTGAGAACAGGTTTCCGGACAAGGCATTCCTCGATGTTGGGGGACATTCCAACCGGTGTAGTCTGGATCAAAAGGTCCGCCTTGTGTTCTCCAAGTCTATCAAGAGGGATATATGGACATTCAAGCACACGGGCAAGTTCATTGCCCCGTGCGTCAGAGCGGTTGACCACTGATATATCCACACCATTTTCTTTTAATGTGAACCCGATGGCTCGAGCCGCTCCTCCGGCCCCTAACACAAGACAGCTTTTGCCGGGAAGAACGCCCTTTTCGTTCAGGGCCCTGTAAGCCCCAAGGGCGTCAGTATTATATCCGGCCAACCGGCCGTCATCATTTATTATCGTGTTAACCGCTCCGATCTTTTTGGCCAGAGGATCCACATCATCAAGATATGGGATCACCCTTGATTTGAAGGGAATAGTAACGCTTATTCCTTTTATGCCAAGGGCCCTTATCCCCCTGAGACAGCCCTCCATATCCTCCGTTTCAAAGGCGAGATAGACTGCGTCAAGACCCGCTTCCAAAAAGGCGGCATTGTGCATGGCCGGGCCAAGGGAATGACCTATGGGTTTACCCACAACACCATATAGAGATGTGTGCTGATCAATGGTCATGATGCAATTATATCCAGTATCTGTTTCATTTCCCTGATGGGAATCTGTCCCGAGGCGGATTCTTCACCGGTTTCAAGGGAGGCGAAAGTCAGATAACCGCCCATGAAGGGACTGGCAATTCGACTGATTCGACCCATGGGCCCCATACAGAAGGCGATGATCTTGATGCCAAGGTTTTTGGCCAAAGGAATCAAACCCAGGACACGAAGATTGTCTTGAAGTGCCCCTGCTTGAGTCACGATCTTAACGATATCGGCTCCTGTGGCGGCCATTTTTCTGAGAAGCCCCTCAAGCTTTTCCCGTGAAGGAGTTCCATTTAACTGGTGGTTTGAGATGATGAGCCTGGAAGCCCCATGCATTTGAAAAAGTTCGTGACGAAGCTCCGAAGGCAGGCTGAACTCCACATCCACAAAATCCGCACCTGCTTCAATAGCATTCACAAGATACCTGATCCGGGTTCCATAATGGGCTGAACCTTCTCCTCCCTGCCCCCTTGAGCGATATGTCACCATAATCGGTTTGGACACAGCCCTGATGATTTCTTCGAGATCAAATGTCTCCATGACGTCCAGCCGTATCTCAATCATATCCGCAAGGACCTCTGCTTTTGCCAGCTTTATCAGGGCCTCGGCATTATTCCGGGCCATTATTGGGGTACAAATCATATCTAATTGACGATCCTTGTTTGAAAATGGTCCATGGTAGGTCGTTATTTTTCCGTGATGGTCTCTTTGATCTTATGCCCAAAATGCCTTCCCGCATCTTCCACATGGCCCAAGACCTCATCGCCGGGCTTCAATTTAACGACCGAAATCGCTGCGCCCTCCACGTCAACCAGGCGGATGGTCTCGGCATTCTGAAGAATCGTACTCACCGGACCGTTTGGTCCCGTTGCCTCGATCAGAAGCAGGGGTCTTCGTTCGATCTTCACCCTGCCGACTACCAGGGCCGTTAACCGGCCCGTAGCGTTGACCTTAATGATTTCATCGCCTGCCCCGACCTCCGAAAGATAGCGGGTTTTACCGCCCGGGACCATAATATAGGCGTGGACAGGACCGGCATTCACTCTAAATGGTCTTGGGGAAACATAGGGGTTGTCAATGCTTTCTGCATGGACCAGGAAGAGTGCCTGACTGCTGTTTCCTACCAGACAGCCTTCACCCAGTCCCATCACGGTACACGTGTCAACGCAAACCCTGTCTCCCATCCCCAGGGGACGGATATTATCAACTTTCAATTTTACCAGATCAATGGTCTGGCGTTCCGATTTCATCTCATTTATTATTTCCCTGACCAGGATGGGGTTTCTTTCGGTTATTATCAGGCCGTCCACTCCTTTTTCCAGAATCCCCGCAGCAGTCCTGGCACCCTCCAGGTCATCAACCTCCACAAAGATATTACCGGTTTGGGCTACCAAATTCTCCAGGGGGATGATCGTCCAGTCCCTGGTCTTTACAACAACTTTTTTCCGACGACTCAGTTTAACGATTTCTTCTTCATCTTCGGCCGATTGGATATCCACGCATACCACATCTTCTCCCCACTTCAGGTCGCCTTTATCAGAGACCGTTTTAATCAGACCCAACTCTTTGACGCCAGCGACCTTATCCCCTGAAACCAGAACGGCATCCGCACCTGACTCCAGGGCCGTTGTAACCAGTTCTTTTTCCCAAGGATCGGCCTTAACCCATATCTCTTTCATGACTAAAAAACCTCATTTCTTAACGTGAATTTAAAAAAGTCCCGAGCGACTTGAAGAGTTCACCAAAAGCCTCTCTGTCGTTCAAGCGAATAATTCGCAGCATTGTTTGTATCGTATCCAGGTACTGCTCAGAGGACTCTTCGGCCCAGGGATTATCCATTAAAAGCGACTCGAACAGTTCCGGTGGCTGTTTGACCATGGACCTTATTCGATCCAGTCGTCGCTCAAAGGTCCGGGTTGAGCAATTCAAGATCTTCTCGAAACCAAAACCTGATTTGACCAGACAAAGGCCTAGGGCCAATGTGGAAAAATGATTGACCCCCTGGATGAGCCCCATTATTTGATCGTGTTCAACCGGGTCCATAACAACAACCTTTATTCCAGCCCTCTCCAGGACTCTGGTGAGCCATTCCAGCCCTTTTTTACCCCTTCCGGGGCAGAGTACCATCCTTTGCCCTTCTGCGGATTTCCCTTCGGTGCCGAACAGAGGGTGTGCGCCCACCACCTCGGCACATGAATATTGCAGCATGGCCTTCACCGGTTTCTCCTTTATTGAAGTGAGGTCCATGAGCAGGGCATTTTCAGAAACCAGAGGTCCCAATTCCCGGATCACCTTAATAGTATCGGCTATGGGTACCGAAATGACGACCACGTCACACCGGCGTGCCGTTTCGGCGGGCGTAAGGTCGGTCCCGCGCCCAACTCGAAAAACCCTTTCAGCAACGGGTTCCACAAGATGGGCAAACCACGATCCCATGGCGCCTGTACCACCGACAATGCCTATGTTTGGTCTGGTAAAATTCGCGTCTATGGCCAAGGGCTCCTCGCTGCGGGGTAAGACCCAAGCTGTCTGAAGAATACACAGCATTCCTCCATTTTCTTCATTGCAGTAAGGACATCCCGATCCCGGGAGTGTCCCTCTATATCCACAAAAAAGAGGTATTCCCAGCTTCTTACCCTAATGGGTCTGGATTCGATTCGAGACATATTGATTTTTTTTCGTGCCAGGTTCTCCAACACCTTATACAGGGTTCCCGGACTGTGTTTAACTGAAAAAAGGATAGAGGTTTTGTCTCTCCCGGTAGGTTGCGCATCGGTTTTCCCGATAGCCACGAACCGGGTTACATTGTCGGGATGATCCTCTATATCCTCCGCCAGTATCTTCAGGCCATAGGTAGAAGCGGAAAGATCGCTCCCCAAAGCAGCGGCTTTGGGTTCATCCGCCGCCATTCGAGCAGCAAGGGATGTGCTCTCCACTTCCCTGAGAGAGGCTTTGGGCAGATGATTCTTTATCCAGGCGCGACACTGAGCAGCAGCCATGGGATGGGAATAAAGGATATTGATATTTTCAATACATTCCGCCTTTGACATGAGATGATGTCGTATCCTGATAAGACTCTCGGCACATATCTTCAGTTCATAGTTACAGAAATAATCCAAGGTGCCCTCAACGGAGCCCTCAAAGGCATTCTCAATGGCCAGCACACCGTGTTTGCATGTACCCTTATCCACCATGTCAAATATCTCCGCAACGGAGCCGGCAGGCTCAAATGTTGCTGAACGGCCAAAAAGGGACAGGGCCGCCTGGTGAGTAAAGTTAGCCTCAGGTCCCAGAAAAGCCACTTTAAGGGTTTCTTGAACCGAACGGGAGGCAGAGATAATCTCGCCATATATGTTTATGATAGCTTCAGGGGTCAGTCGTTCATTAGCGTTTGAGCACAGACGATCCAACACCTCTTTTTCCCTGGCGGCATCAAAAAGATCAACCCCAAGAGATCTCTTGATTTCTCCGACCGAGACACCTTCCTCCTGTCTTTTGGACAAAAGGGAGATTATTTGCTCGTCAATTCGGTTTATTTCCTCTCTATGATTTGCAAGGGTTTCCCATTCATTTTTATCGTTTATGCCACGTGCCATCTTTTTTCCTCCTGAATATCGTCAAGATAGTCCAAGGCATCATCAACAGACGCATTTTCATGAACAATCATTGAAATAGCGGCCACAATCCGGGTAGGATTTTTGTGCTGAAATACGTTTCGCCCGATGGAGGTCCCTGCCGCACCGGCCTCCATGGCGCCTTTTACCATCTCCAGCATGGACCGGTCCGAGTCCATCTTCGGGCCACCGGCAATGATGACCGGTACGTGGCACCCTTCCACCACCTCTCTAAACGAATCCCGATCACCGGTATAGGAAACCTTGACCACATCCGCTCCCATCTCTGCGCCTAAGCGGGCAGCGTGTTTGATTGCCCCTGCATCATATTCGTTTTTGATCCTCTTACCTCTGGGATAGATCATTGCGAGAAGGGGCATTCCCCATTCCGAGGCAGCATGCTCCACCTTTCCCAGGTCGGCCAACATCTCTTTTTCATGACCGTTGCCGATATTGATGTGAACGGATATTCCGTCCGCGCCTAACTGTAAAGCCTCCTCCACAGTGCACACAAGGGTTTTGGCGTTGGGGTCGGGGGACATAGACGTGCTCCCTGACAGATGTACGATGAGTCCGACGTCAGGGCCGCCTTTTCTGTGGCCTCTTACAACCTGACCTTTGTGCTCCACAATCGCATTGGCCCCCCCGACTGCCACCTGAGCTACGGCCTCTTTTAGATTAGTAATCCCCGCGATCGGACCCGAGCTCAAGCCGTGGTCCATGGGCACAATAACAGCCTTCCCTGTGTTGCGATCAAATATCCTTTCCATCCTGATTTGTTTCCCTATCATTTTTCTTCTCCCTTTAAGAATTCTGTTTGTCTGAAAACCGTTTATTACGCCACTCACTCATGAAAAATAAAAAGGCCGTGGACAATCAATCCGCCCGCGGCCTTATTTATACAATTACTTCAAGGGCACACGGGCGGACCTCTCCAACCATAAAAATAATAAAAGCCACGCCAGCATGTCTTGAAAGAATTTTCCATTGATTCGTCTCACGCTCCCCTTGCGCGCAAAAAGTGATCGGCCAGGACAATTTTTACCATGGCCTCTAACACGGGAATTATTCGCGGAATTGCGGCAACATCATGTCGCCCTCCGAGTTTGAGCTTGGCGGGATGACCTTCCCTGTCAACCGTATCCTGTTCCCGTCCAATGGAAGGAATCGGCTTCACTCCGGCCCTAAGGACAATCTCGTCTCCATTAGAGATCCCGCCAAGGATTCCCCCGGCCCGATTTGAACCGAACCCATCAGGTGTAATAGGATCATTATTTTCCGAACCTCTCAGCCTCGCCGCCTCAAGGCCTGCGCCTATCTCAACGGCCTTCACCGCCCCAACCGACATCACCGCCTTTGCCAGTTCCGCATCAAGTTTATCAAACACAGGTTCACCAAGACCGGGGGGACAACCGGTAACCCGGACCTCAACAATGCCTCCCAGCGTGTCCCCCTCTTTTCCAGTCTTTGAAATCACCTCTTCCATCCGTTCACTTGCCATGGGGTCAGGACAGTAAAGGGGACTTCCGTCAATAAGCTCCAAATTGATATCCTCCGCCCTTACACTGCCCAACTCAAGCGTATATGCCACAACCTTTACACCTAAAGGCTTCAGTATCTTACCGGCTGCGACACCGGCAGCAACCCTGGCTGCGGTTTCCCTGGCAGAATATCTTCCTCCTCCCCTGAAATCAAAGTGGCCGTATTTTTTATAGTAGGTAAAATCTCCGTGTCCCGGTCGAAAAACCTGCCGCAGGATATCATAAGGCCTGCTGTCCACATCCCGGTTTCGGATGAAAAGGGCAATGGGTGCGCCGGTAGTCCGGCCTTCAAATACACCGGACATAATTTCCACCCGATCCTTCTCTTTCCTGGGGGTGCTGCCGGGATGTCTGCCGGGCCTGCGTCTTGCCATGTCCCTTGCAAAATCTTCCCGGGAAAGACTGATCCCGGGAGGGCATCCGTCAATAACCACACCCACGCCCTCACCGTGGGACTCGCCAAAGGTAGTTATCTTGAATATCTTTCCAAATGAATTTCCTGCCATAATTCTATCCTTGTAATCCTTTTGGCAGAGCATTTATAATTGTGGCCGCCACTTCCCCGATGGAAAGAGTGCCGGTATCCACCACGAAGTCCCCGGCCCTTTCGTAAAGCGGTTTCCGAATGCTTAAGACTTCCTTGATTTCTTCCAGGGGATTGTCCCCGGTGAGAGATGGCCGGGGCCTGCCCGATTCCCGGTCCTTATCCATCCGGTGTTTGAGAACATCGCCTCCAGCACTAAGCCAGACCACCCAGCCGTTTTTCTTCAGATTTTGCACATTCTCTTCATCCATTACGAAACCGCCTCCAGTGGCGACAACCAGATGATCATTCCTCGAAACCTCTGCAACCAGCCTTTTTTCAATCTCCCGGAAATGATCCCATCCTTTTCCGGAGACTATTTTCTCAACGGAATGTCCTGTATCTTTTTCAATCAATGCGTCAGTATCCAAAAAATCTCTACCCAGTTCCTTGGCAAGGATCTTTCCTACTTCTGTTTTGCCACTGCATCGGTATCCGATCAAAACGATATTCATAACCCCTGTTTGCTCCCGACCAAAAAAAAAGGCCGCGGGCAATTTTTTATGCCCACGGCCTTAAAAGTTCAGAAATCAACTTATCAGCACATGGACATACCCCTCCCGTAAAAATAAAAATAAAAGTTCTGCCATGTTTGATAGCTGATAATCATTTGTTTGAGTATTCCTTTCAGTCAATAATAAAATAAAGAGAACGCTTATTAAAATATCGAAATGCCTTTGTCAAGAAAAACTTTGTAGAAATCTTTACGACCCATGAATTTTTCTCTTGACAATCCGATTTTGGATCTGTAGGGATGCTAAATATGAATCCTGGATGTAAAAATATTCTTACGACTTTGTCAGGCTATTGGTGGTGGCACAACTCTAACAGGGAGGTGTGCCCAACTGCGTTGATGTAACTTAAGATATCGCAAATTTGAAAACCGTGGGCACCTCTCAGGGTCCCGCGGTTTTTTATTTGGTGCATTGAGAAAAGAGGCCGTGGGGCAATGATTCCCACGGCCTCTTTTCGTTTATGGGAGCTAACTTTTGGAAATAAAACCTTCATTTTCCCAATTCAAGTTAATGACAAGGCAAGGAAACCTGATACCTGTGTATCAGGAGTTCTTAGCTGACACGGATACCCCTGTCTCGGTTTACTTAAAGATCAAGGACATGCCTTTTTCATATCTTCTTGAAAGCGCTGATGGAGGCGACAGATGGGGACGGTACAGTATTATTGGGTTCGACCCCTACCTGACAGTCATTTCATATGACAATGAAATGGAGATTGTTAGCCGGTCGGGAAAGAAAAAAACGATCACTAACGTCTCGAATCCACTACTTGTATTGCGAGAGATAGGGAGTCGTTATAAGCCGGTAGAAACCGGCAAGACTTCCTCCTTTTACGGGGGATTTGTGGGGTATTGCAACTATAATATGATCAGGAAGTGGGAACGGCTTCCCGGGGCATCGCCGGAAGACCCTGCCCTGCCGGAGGCCATTTTTACCATGTCCGGCAGGCTTATTATTTTTGATCATCTGAAACATAAGGTCAGGTTAGTTGCCTTTGCGCACATTCAGGATGATACGGATTTGAAAAACGCCTATGCCCGGGCCTGCCGGGATATTGATGCAACCGCCGGTTTGCTGCGGAAGCCCGCTCCTCTTAAAAGTGAAAATCAATTTTCTCTCTCGGAACTTGATTCCAATTTCAGCAAAGAGGGGTTTGAGAAGGCAGTGCGGAAGGCCAGGGAGCACATTATTTCGGGGGACGTGATTCAGGTGGTCCTCTCCCAGAGCTTCTCAGGCCAAATACACGGAGATGACTTCGCCCTGTATAGAAACCTGAGGAGCATCAATCCCTCTCCGTACATGTTCTATCTCAATTTCGGAGAGATCAGGCTCATAGGAGCCTCCCCTGAAGTTCTTGTTCGCCTGACGGACAGTAAGATTCAGCTCCGGCCCATAGCAGGTACCAGGCCAAGAGGTGATACCCCGGAGACTGATCAATTCATGGAAAAGGATCTCATAGCCGACCCCAAGGAACGGGCCGAACATATTATGCTGGTTGATCAGGGAAGGAATGATGTGGGGAAGGTGGCGGTCCCCGGTTCTGTCTCTGTTCCCAGTCTTATGGAAGTGGAGCGCTATTCCCATGTAATGCACATCGTCTCGATGGTAGAAGGGCAATTAGAACCGGGTCTTGATTGTTTTGACCTGTTCATGTCGGCCTTTCCTGCCGGTACTGTGACGGGAGCACCCAAAATCAGGGCAATGGAAATCATCTCCGAACTGGAACCTTGTCCCAGGGGTCCGTATGCCGGGGCAGTCGGTTATTTCGGATTCAACGGCAATATGGACTTCTGTATCACCATTCGCACTATTTCTATTGTTGAAAATAGACTCTCCATTCAAGTGGGGGCGGGTATTGTGTATGACTCGTCTCCTGAGAAAGAATATCAGGAAACCTTAAAAAAGGGAGCTGCCATTTTTAAGGCCATTGAGAGGTCAAAAAATGATTCTGATGATAGATAACTATGATTCTTTCACCTACAATCTGGTCCAAATGCTTCAAGTTGTTGGAGAAAATGTTCACGTTCGGCGAAACGATCAAACGGATCTCGTTGAGATGACGCGAATGAGGCCATCCGCACTTGTCATTTCACCTGGACCCGGCACCCCGGACCAGGCCGGTATTTCCGTGGAGGCCATTCGTTGTTTTGGCCCGAAACGCCCTGTGCTGGGTGTCTGCCTGGGACATCAATCCATAACCGCAGCATTTGGCGGCAAGGTAATTCGGGCTAACAGGATTATGCATGGAAAAATTTCTTCGATCTTTCACGACGGTCAGACTATCTATGAAGGCGTCCCGAGCCCCTTCAAGGCAATCCGTTATCATTCGCTGATCGTGGACAGGAAATCTTTTCCGGACTGCCTGGAAATAAGCGCGTGGACAGAGGACGGGGAGATTATGGGTTTGAGACACCGTACTTATAAAGTGGAAGGGGTCCAATTCCATCCGGAATCGATCTTAACAAACAAGGGATGCAGGATCTTACAAAATTTTTTAAAACAGGGAGGTAAAAAATCATGATCAAAGAGGCTATTGCAAAAGTTGTGGGACATGAGGACTTGACCCAGGTCGAGATAGAAACGGTCATGGATGAAATCATGACAGGATCTGCCACTCCGGCTCAGATCGGGGCGTTCATAACGGCCCTGCGGTTGAAAGGTGAGACTGTTGATGAGATTACGGGAGCTGCCAGATCGATCAGGGCCAAGGCGACAAAAATCTGTCTTAACAATCACTCCGTAAACATCGACCGGGATGACATTAATGTAGAAGACGAGACCATTCTTGATACCTGCGGTACGGGGGGAGATGGCACCAACACCTTCAATGTATCCACTGCTACGTCCTTTGTGGTCGCCGGAGCCGGAGTCAAGGTGGCAAAACATGGGAACAGGGCCGTTTCCAGTCATTGCGGGAGCGCCGATGTGCTGGAAAACTTAGGCGTAAAGTTGGATATCACCAGTACCGACGTGGAAAGATGTATCCGTGAGGTGGGGATAGGTTTCCTTTACGCCCCTTTATACCATGCGGCAATGAAATATGTGGCAGGACCGAGACGGGAAATAGGAATACGCACTATTTTCAATCTCCTCGGTCCTGTCACGAATCCGGCAGGGGCTTCAGCCCAGGTGTTAGGCGTTTATGAGCCGGGTCTGACGGAAAAGATGGCCCGGGTCCTTAGGAATCTCGGGACCAAAGAGGCGTTTGTAGTATGCGGAGAGGGAACCTTTGACGAGATAAGTATCTGCGGTCCCACCAAAATTTCGCACCTGAAGGACGGCGAGATTAAGTCCTTTCAAATGACGCCCGAAGATTATGGCCTCAAGAGGGCTGTCCCTGAGGCCATACAAGGCGGTAGTGCAGAGAAGAACGCCTGTATTATCCGAGAGATCCTTAATGGTGATAAAGACCCGAAACGAGATATGGTTATTCTGAATGCAGCGGCCGCCTTTATTGCCGCCGGTCTGGATACCGGGTTTGAAGAGGGAATTGAAAGGGCAATAGACTCCATAGATTCAGGCTGCGCTCGGGAAAAGCTCGACAAGCTGCTTGATTTTTCCTTACAGTGCAGGCCTTTTCTTCTGGAAGCCGTTGACGGAGGTTCCTATGCATTCTGCCTTGGCGGAGATACTGCTTGAAAAGCGCGTTGAAGTAGAGAGGGTTAAGAAAAGAAGCTTGCCAGGTGATAGAGGTAATGACATATATCCTGTTCGCAATTTCATGGGCGCTATCTCCTCACCGGGCAAGATTAACCTGATTGCCGAGATAAAATTCGCTTCCCCCTCGGCAGGGGATATTCGGAAAAAAACAGACCCCGTCTCAATCGGCCGGGTCTACGAAAAAGCGGGAGCAGCCGCTGTATCACTTATAACGGACAAACGGTTTTTCAAGGGAGATCAAGAGCAATTGCCGTGCCTGAAAGGGGCGATCTCTTTGCCTGTGCTGCGCAAGGATTTCATCATAGATGAGGTCCAGGTGAAGGAATCTTTTTTATACGGCGCCGATGCCCTTCTTTTAATAGCCCGAATCCTGTCCGTAAAAAAACTGAGGGCATTGCTCGGGATGTGCAGGGAATTGGGCATGACTCCATTAACCGAGGTTCATGACAGGTTGGATCTTAATAAGGCCCTTGATTGTGGGGCTGAGATTATTGGAATCAACAACCGTGATCTGGATACTTTCGAAGTGGATCTTAAAACCACCCTTGAACTGGCCCCGTTGGTTCCTAAGGGGTGCATTACTGTAAGTGAAAGTGGCATTTCCAGTGCCTATGATATCCGCCTGTTGAAAAAATGCGGTGTAAACGCGGTGCTCGCGGGGACCTCACTCATGGAAAGCGACGATATAAGGCTGAAGACACGGGAGTTGGTATTGGCGGGACAGGGTTCAGGGTAACAAAGTTATGGTAAGGGTAAAGGTATGCGGCATAACCAGCAAGGAGGACGCACTACTCGCGGTCAAACTCGGGGCCGATGCCCTTGGCTTTATTTTTGCACCAAGTCCCAGGCTTGTTATGCCTGAAGTGGTGCGAAGTATAATTTGTGATCTTCCCCCTCTTGTGCAAACGATTGGCGTGTTTGTGAATGAGGATCCAAAAAGGATAAAAGAAATTATTCGTTTTTGCGGACTTGATCTGGTTCAATTCCATGGCGATGAATCTCCGGAAGTTTGTGAAGAATTTATGCCCAGGGCCATCAAGGCTATCAGGCTTAAGAATAAATCGATCACCGAGGATACCGGACCCTATCTCGGAAAGGTCAGGGCACTGCTCTTTGACACCTACTCAAGAAAAAAGAGAGGCGGCACGGGAAAGACCCTTGACTGGGGCATGGCTGTCAGGGCCAGACAGGCCCGGATCCAGATTATCTTGGCAGGCGGTCTTAACCCGGGCAACATTGAGGATAGCATTTTAAACGTCAGGCCATTTGCAGTGGATGTGAACAGCGGCGTGGAGGAGCGACCCGGGAAAAAGAGCCCTGTTCTCATGAGGGAGATGATGGAAAAAATCGGAAAAATAAATAATAGAGATGTCAAATGATGAACCGGGGTTACTATGGAAAATTTGGAGGCGCCTTTATTCCCGAGATCCTTTTCGCTACCATTGAGGAACTTGTGGAAGGGTTCCTGGATGCCAGGAACAGCCCCGGATTCTGGAAGGAATATACGGATATCATGTCTACCTATTCCTGCAGACCCACGCCCCTCACCTTTGCGGAAAATCTCACAAAACACTTTGGTGGTGCGCGTATTTACATAAAAAGAGAGGACCTCAATCATACCGGGGCTCACAAACTGAATAATGTCATGGGTCAGGGACTCCTTGTCAAAAGGATGGGGAAGACCCGTGTCATTGCAGAGACGGGCGCCGGTCAACACGGCGTGGCCACAGCCACCATGGCCGCAAAATTCGGCTTCAGATGTACTATTTACATGGGAGAGGTAGACGTTGCGCGGCAAAGGCCTAATGTCTTCTGGATGGAACGTCTGGGAGCCCAAGTTATCCCGGTAAAGGACGGCGCCAGGATATTGAAAGACGCCATTAATGAGGCTTTCCGCGACTGGGTCACCAACATGGATGATACGCATTATGTGCTTGGCACGGCATGCGGTCCTCATCCTTTCCCGGAGATGGTTTCCTACTTTCAGTCGATCATCGGTAAAGAGGCCCAAAGACAAATTGTGGAACGTGAAGGAAAATTCCCTGCCCGCGTGTATGCCTGTGTCGGTGGCGGCTCCAATGCCCTGGGTATCTTCAGCGGTTTTTTAAATGACCCGGTGCAACTTGTCGGAGTCGAAGCCGGGGGCAAAGGCCTGGACACGTCCCGCCATGCCTCACGGCTTGCCTCTAAGGACGCGTCCATAGGCGTAGCCCAGGGGTATAAGACTTATTTTCTCCAGGATGAAGATGGACAGATGAAAGAAACCCACAGCGTGGCAGCCGGCCTGGACTATGTCGGGGTCTCACCAATCCTTGCCTGTCTACGAGAAGAAGGCAGGGTCAGGTTTGAAGCAGCATCAGACAGAGAGGTCCTGGAGGCCCTGTCTCTTACAGTCAAAAAAGAAGGTCTCATACCGGCCCTGGAATCAGCCCATGCCTTTGCCCAGGCCTTCAAAGAGGTCTCTGATCTTTCGGCAGATGACAACATCCTGATCAATCAATCGGGCAGAGGCGATAAAGACATCTTCACAATAGCCGATGCATTCACTGACCCGGACTGGCAGGAATTCATCAAAAAGAAAGCGAAGGACTACCGTGCTTGAATCCTATCTCCGGGAAAGACTGCAAAAAAAGGAGATCCTGCTCATGACCCATATCGTCCTTGGATGTCCCTCTTTTGAAGATTCCTTCAGAATTATCGAGACCATGGTGAAGGCGGGTGTTGATCTGATGGAATTACAGATGCCTTTTTCCGAACCAATCGCCGATGGTCCGGTGATCCTTCGCGCCAATCAGCAGGCTCTGGAAAATGGGGCCACCGTGCAAGGATGTTTCGATCTTGCCGGAAAGGTCACTCGGGCATTTGATATCCCCTTTCTTATCATGAGCTATTGTAATATCCCTTACAGGTATGGCACCAGGCGTTTCGTTTCAAGCATGGCTACACGAAATCTGAGAGGGGCCATCATACCTGACCTCCCTCCGGAAGAGGGGCAGGAATATCTTAATGCCATGAAGGAGTTCGACCTGGCCCCTATCCTTATTTTTTCACCCACTACACCCATAGAACGCATGAAATCCCTTGCCATCTTTGCCAGGGGCTTTATCTACTGCATTGCCAGAAAAGGGGTCACAGGTGAAACCACAGCCTTTTCAGACGAATTGGGAGTATATCTTTCCCAATGCCGCAAGGAGACATCCCTTCCATTGGCACTTGGTTTCGGGATAAAAGAAAAGGCGGATATTGATTTTTTGAAGGGAAAAGTGGAGATCGGCGTCATTGGTAGCCAAACCATCCGGATAATGGAAAAGAAGGGGATCGATTCCGTAGGAAATTTTATTCGGACTCTGCGCTAAATCTCTGCAAAAAACAGGAAAATCATTTTCTCTCCATAACCCCGGAAAGTCTCGTTGATCCTGTCTTGCCTCCGTTTCCTTCATTTCCGCCTTGCAGTGTTGCCTATAATCGGCTAATTTCAACTGACCGACAAAACCATCAAACCGATCGAAAGGATTCAGAATGTTTACTTATAACGCTTATAACCGTGATCTTGTGGAGGTGGCCCTGGGCCGTAAGCCTGCAGATATGGTCATCAGGGACGGTGTTTTGCTGGACGTCTACACTGGAAGGATGCTGCCACGGCGTTCGGTAGCCATTTGGGATAAATGGATCGCCTATGTGGGTCCTGATGCCGCGTTTACCATAGGTGAGGATACCCTTGTCATGGATGCGGATGAGAGAATCATCTGTCCGGGATACATAGACTCGCACACGCATGTTTCCGCTTATTGGGATACTGCGGATTTCCTGAAATATGCGATTCCCGGCGGCACCACGACCTTGATCACTGAGGTGGAAAATTTTGGATTCGCCCTTGGAGCCGCCGGTTTCAGGGCCTTTCTGGAGCAGGTCCGAAACCATCCCGTAAAGTTCTATCGCCTTCCACCCCCCATGCTTACCCCCAGCCCGGCCGCTCGCCCGCTTCTTATCACACAGGCCGAAGTTCGAGAGCTTTTGGAGGATCAAAGGGTCATTGGCCTGGGAGAATCGTACTGGCAGGGCGCCATTCTAAACCCTGCCGATCGCGTGCTCTCTCTGATGCGGGAACCAGTGGCCGCCGGCCAGACGGTGCAG
>JAIOSR010000108.1 GCA_021107495.1 Desulfobacterales bacterium
AATATCTACCTGCGTGCGCCCGAGTCGCTCACACATCTGAGCGACATTGATCCAAAAAGAATCGGAAAAGCGGCCGTTGCCAGTAAGCCCTTAAGGGAAATTCTCCAAAAACGGGAAAACACCGGCTTATTCGGGTGGACCCTCTGCACCCTGCCTACCATGGAATTAGCTAAACAGGCAAATCTCTCTGAGAAGGAGTATACCAAACAGGTCATCAGGGCATGTTATTTGGACAAGGCCGATCCTGTTGGTGCATGGAAGACCATTTACAGGGATGCCATGGCCGTAAAGAAATGGATGAACAGTATGGAGGTTAAATACTTTCATGTTGAATCGGAAAGCATGGACCTGAAAGTTGTACCCGGAAAGCAGCGAAAATGGATCGGGATTTCGGGCCATAACATCCCGAGTTTCGAGATTTTTCTCTCCCCGGACTGGAGGGGAACGGAAGGGGTGTATTATGCAAACCAACCCTCTTTTCGAAGCGGAAACTATGTTGAGGGAGTCAGGCTCGTTTTTAAGAGAGGCTCCGTTGTTGAGATAAAGGCCAAAAAAGGAAGGGATTTTGTGGTGAAACAGCTTGCCATGGACAAGGGGGCCGGCAGGGTAGGGGAGTTTTCCCTGACCGATAAACGTTTTTCCCGCATAAACAGGTTTATGGCCAATACCCTGTATGACGAAAATTATGGAGGCCATTACGGGAATTGTCATCTGGCAGCAGGGGATTCATATGCTGACACCTTTGACGGAGACCCGGCAAGACTTACCAGGGAGAGGAAAAAGAAATTAGGATTTAACGATTCGGCCCTCCACTGGGACCTGGTAAACACCGAGAAAAAGACGGTTATTGCCTATTTAAAAAACGGCAAAAAAACGGTTGTTTATGAAAACGGTATGTTTAAGTATTAGGGGAAATTTGGTGGTTATTTCCCGGCAAGCCTGTTATAAGACCCGTCTATGAAATCAAGACGATGGATACTGTTTGCGATTTGCACCTCTCTTTTTCTTATCTCCCTTTTTTACAGGGCATCAAATGCCATTATTGCCCCGGACTTGAGTAGAGATCTTAACCTGGAACCACATGATCTGGGACTCCTGGGTGCAGCCTTTTTTTACGCCTTTGCACTGATTCAGTTGCCCCTTGGACCCATCCTGGATCGGGTCGGCGCAAAAACCACCATGCTTTTCCTCAATGTCGTCGCGATATGCGGAACATTGATCTTTGCAAGTACTGCCAGCCTTGCGGGCGGCGTTTTGGGCCGGGCGCTCCTTGGGGTGGGTATGGCAGCCAACTTCATGGGGACTTTAAAGCTTTTGACCCGCTGGTTCGAGCCGGAGAAATTCGCCTCCCTTTCCGGTTCGGTGCTGGCACTGGGGACTTTGGGGAGCCTTGCGGCGACGACACCACTGGCCCTGATGGTGCAGTCCCTGGGATGGAGAGGCTCTTTTTACGCCCTTGCGGGTCTCAATTTCCTGCTGATCATCTGTCTGTTCCTTTTTGTTCAGGACAGGCCCTTTGATAAACAAGCCCTCATCACAAGATCCCCGAATCAAAAACCCTCGCTTCCCTTGGCAGTATCCATAAAAAGGCTCTTTTCAAACTGGAGTTTCTGGGCCATTTCCTTTAGCCTTTTTCTTCGCTACGGATCATTCGCTTCTATCCAGTCGCTGTGGGCCGGCCCTTTTCTGATCGAATACCTTGGATTTTCCCATGTAACTGCGGGTAATATTCTCCTCATGATGAGCATTGCGTTCATCTTAGGTTCTCCAACGGGCGGTATGCTCTCGGATCGTGTTTTCAGATCGAGGAAAAGAGTAGTCATCTTAGCCTCATGCATCACCGCAGTAACAGTCTTTATGCTTTCTAAGTGGCAAGGAACGTTCTATCCCCCCTTGCTCGGGTGTCTTTTTTTCGTGTTTGGTTTTTTCGCCTCCTTCAACCAGGTCAGTTATGCTCACATTAAAGAACTTATGCCCGAAGAGATGTCTGGAACGGCAATGACCGGTATTAATTTTTTCACCATGCTGGGCGCGGGGATCTTTATGCACGGGCTGGGAGGTGTTATTAAATATATAAGCGGGGATCTTACACAAAACGGACATGCCTATTCCACGGCATTTCTGATATGCTCTGTGGCCTTGTTTGGGAGTGTCGGACTCTATTTAACTACCCGGGATTCAAAAAAATGGATATGACAAATGACAAACAATCAATTCATTTGGGAGGCACTGCCCGAAGTCCGGAAGATGTGACCGCCCTCCATGAATTAGGGCTTCATTTTGCCGAAATCCCGATTGCTGATCCTGACAAATTCCCGGCCCTTATAGACACCTACAGCGATTTAAAGAAGAAAACCGGTCTATACTACCTGTGCCATGGACCTCGGGAAGGGGACCCCAATGATGTAGAGACCCTTGAAAATATTTACATGCCTAAGCTTGTTCAGGTCCTTTCCATAATGCCCGATCTGGATATGAGGCTTTTGACAATACACCTCTGGCTGGACCCCCGATTTTTGACCCGTGATGCGTTAGCCTACAAAATCGATTTTCTCAAAAGGCTTATTGAGATTGCAGCAGATGCAGGCATTATCATCTGTCTTGAAAACCTGAGCGAAAACGCAACCCATCTGGCAGCCGTTTTAAAGACATTGCCTCATTTGAACCTGACTCTGGACATGGGGCACGCGCAGCTCCTATCAAAAAAGAATACCAGTTATGGATTTATGAAAAAACACCCTGACAGGATTAAGCATATCCACGTTCATGACAACCGTGGCGGAAACTCATCTGATGATGATCTTCACCTGCCTGTGGGGGAGGGAATCGTTGATTTCAAAAGGATCTTTCGGCAATTGAAAGAGATCAACTATTTTGGGACAATGACGCTGGAACTGAGGCCCTGGGAAATAAAAAAGTGTCTTGGTCATGTGCGGCAATTGTTAATATAGGAGGCTGTCGGAAAACCCGCATCTGCGGCGTTGCGCTCATCCTTCGTCACTGCGACGTACGTATAATCGGCGCAAGGCGCAGGGCCAAAGGCGCACGGAAAGGATGCTCGGTAACATCAGCTTGATCACTTGTTTTTCCTTGGGCCCTGTGCCATGAGCCTTTGACCGGTCTCATTTTACATCTGCACATTTTCCAACAGCCTCTAAAGTTAGCGCAAGAGATGATTATCAGGATTGGTGAGGTACTGTTTGTGTGTCTGAACCTAATCGTTTATGGGATTATTGCGAAAAGATATCTTCAAGGCAGGAACCCCTTTGCTTGAACAGACTTTTATCCATATACAGGGAATCGGCGAAAAGACCGAGCAAAAACTCTGGAAGCGAGGCATCCGGACCTGGCAGCAATTCCTGCAAACCAAGGAGATCATCTTTTCTCCTGCACGGGATAAATTTGTCAGACAGGAACTGGAGGCATCCATCAGACACCGCAAGGATATTCGTTTTTTCAGCGACAGGGTGTCTTCGGGAGAGATGTGGCGTTTTTTTGATGCCTTTAAGGAAATGGCGGTCTATCTGGATATTGAAACGAGCGGTTGTTATCAGGGAATAGACGAAATCACGGTGATCGGTTTATTTGATGGCAATGACGTCCTGACGTTTATCAACGGTATTGACCTGGATGAATTCGAGATCGCCATTGACCGGTATGATCTTGTTGTTACCTTTAACGGCATCTGCTTTGACCTGCCCTTTATCCGTCGCTGGTTTCCCAATATATCACTGCCGCCTGCCCATATAGATCTCCGTTTTCTGTTAAAAAAACTGGGTTATTCGGGCGGTCTGAAAAAGATCGAAAAGGAGCTCGGTCTTGTCCGAGGGGAGGAAATCGAAGGTGTGGATGGTTATGAGGCTGTCAGGCTCTGGAAGGCCTACCAGTGGGGGGACAAGGCGGCCCTTGATACTTTAGTCGAATACAACACGGCTGACATCGTGAACCTGAAACCCCTGATGGAGATGGGGTACAGGGAAATGAAGAACAGGTTGACAGGTTTTTAGCAAATATCCGGGTCCAGATGGCCCGGCTTTGGTTCACCTCTGAAAGGGGTTGTTTTAGTTAAAATTTTACAAGTTAAAAGTGACTAAAATGAGCTAAAGAGTCTAAAGTTATGGAGTCGCTCCGCTCCGCTAATTTTAAATAATTGATAGGATACCTTAACTTTAGTTAATTTCAAACGTTAGTTCACTTCAAACTCTTTCAACGATTATTCTGGCAGAGCCAAATATCTCTGATCTGGCCCTGAGGACCAGGTTTTACAATTTCAATAAAGTTGATTCAGAATGCTTGAGTAAGCACCTGTTCCATGATCCAGCACACGAGAAGAATCCCGCCAAAAACACCAGTTAAGGCGAGATAGTAGATAGGAGGGAGACCCGGCTTGTCCGGACCCTTTTGGAGCCCTTCACTTACCCCCGGCCGCTCTTTCGGAAACGCAAGGCTGATGCCGTACCCTACGATAAAAGATGTAAAAAATCCTATGGGATTCCACCACAGCCATGAAACGGCCTTACCAAAAAACTGCCAGATGAAGATATTCATAGCCACACCGGTCCCGAGTCCCGCGATGGCCCCGGGCTGGGAAGCCTTCTTAGTCAATATACCTAACCAGAACGTGGCTAAGATAGGACCGTAAAAGGCAGAGCCGATTTTGTTGACCAGGACCAGTACGGTCTCGGGGCCCCCGATCATGCCCAGGGCGAAGACAGTACACAGCAGTCCCCACAAAACGGTCAGGATTTTGGATACCCACACCTCCTTTTCGCGGGGAATGGTTTTAAATCGTTTGAAGTATTTTTGGAGGAAATCACGCCAGGTGACTGCACTCAAGGAATTGAGTGTGCTGTCCAGGCTGGACATGGACGCCGCAAAAATCCCTGCGATCAACAAACCTAAAAGCCCATGGGGCATATAGGCCAGGAGAAAATGCGGAAGGAGAAAATCCGGGGACTGGCCCGCAAGTCTGTTCAGGAAACCTGGATGTGTGTGTAAAAAAGGAATCAGGAATATCCCGAGGCTGCAATAGGTAATGACCAGAGGAAACCGGATCATACCATTATAAAAAAGGGCCTTCTGTGCGTTTTTTGCATCCCTGGCAGTCAGGAGTCTCTGTGTCTCGCTCTGATCACAGCCGTAATAAGAGAGATAAAGGAAAAAACCGCCCACTAACATGGGCCAGAACCCAAAGGTCTCTCCATCTCCCAGACCTGAGCCACTCATATTAAAAACCCGGTATCTGTCCGCTGCTGTCCGGGCCATCTCGTCAAAGGGATCATTGCCAATAAGACCCAAAAGGACCCACAGGCAGATAATGGCCCCTGACCACAGGATAAAAAGTTGCAGAATATCGGAATAGATGTCCGCGCGAATACCCCCCAATGTAGTATAGACAATGGAGATCACCCCGATGAAAAGGACCGTATGAAAAAGCGGCATGTCCATGCAAACGCTTGTGACAATGGATGTGGCCAGAAGGGCAACACCAGTGGCCAGGCCCCTGCTTGCCATAAAGATGAGGCTCAGAATTGTGCGGGTGGCACTACCGAAACGATTTTCCAGGTATTCGTAGATGCTGATGACGCCTGTTTTATGGTACATGGGAACCACTGTCAGCATGATAAGCATCATGGCAAGGGGAATGGCGAATTCGTACTGGAGCCATACAAGACCGCCCCCCGGTTTCATGGCAATGAATGCAGGGGCTCCAATAAGGCTGATGGCGCTCACCTGGGTGGCCACGATGGACAATGCGATCTGCCACGAGGGTATTTCACGCCCCCCGAGATAGTAGTCCTCCTGGGAACGCTGGGAACGTCCCACGTAAAAACCCATGTATATGATCACTAAAATGTAGACAAGCAGGATGATCCAGTCGATGTGGTTCATGAGATTTTCCTGATAGAGGGCAAGGCGTAGCCGTCAGGCAAGAAATATCCAAAGTGGGTTATGCAATAAATCACAACTTTCAAATCGCAAATCCCAAATAAATTTCAAATTACAATATCAAAACATACCCGTCCACAGAAATCCCCTGAAGTACTTACCTTACCGTGTTAAGGGTTTCCATTAGATTCGTGGGTTTTTAAAAACTCATGCACCGTCTTGAGATCAGGGATTCCGTTCTGGGCGCCTGTTTTTTTACACTTAAGGGCCGCGGTCGCGGAGGCAAAACGCATGCATCGTGGCATGTCCCAGCCCTGAAGCAATCCATAGACATATGCACCGTGATATACGTCTCCTGCGCCTGTGGTATCCTTTACCCTGCCCCGGAATGCCTCCTGGCGGAAGACTCTCCGGTCATTCAGACCGATGCTTCCTTTTTGTCCCAAGGTGATAATCACCTGTTTCGGACCTAATCCGTGAAGGGCGCGGAGCGCTGTTTCATTGATGGCCTCTACTCCAACAAGAGGGGTGGCAAATGTTTCCGATGCAATTAGAATATCCACTAAGGCAACAAGCTTTTTGCTTCCTTCCCTCATGGTCCCGGCGTCCAGGACAACGGTCATGCCCAGTGCCTTTGCCTGTGTTGCCGCTTCAATGGATGCCTCGATCATTAAGCCGTCTAAGTGCAGGATTTTGGCCTTTGAAAAGAGTGCAATATCCACGTCCTTTGGCTCAAGATGGGGAACGCTTCCCCGATGCCAGAATATGGTGCGCTTTCCCATCTTTTCAGCAACTGCAATAAATGCAAACTGGGATGTGTGGCCCGGCGTAACCTTTAGACAAGACACGTCCACATTCTCATCTTTGAGGTTCTCTATAATTCTCAGCCCTGAAGGATCATCAGAGATGGAACCCAAAAAGGAAGTCGGGATGCCGAGACGGGACAGGGTAACTAGGGCGGTGGATGCGGGGCCCCCGCATTGCATTTGAAGACCCGTGAGTTCTGCTTTGCTATCTTCCCGGGGGTAAGAGGGGAGGGTGCCCAGATAGTCAACGCATGCCTGACCGAGGCCTATTACCTGGGTTTTTTCCAGTCTTTTGCCCATGCCCAATTTTCAGTCCTCGGGATTTATCCCTAATCTCTCCATTTCTTCTGTCAGCGTTTTTATATGAGATTTAAGCTTATTATTTAAAGGTGATGAAGGATATTTATCAATTATTAATTTAAGTAATTTGTAGGATGAAAGAAGGTATTCTTCTTTTTTTGCACGGTCCTGTGTCTTTTTGGCGGCCAAGAAGAGTTTTGCGGCCCGGTTTCTTTCACGATTGATCAATTTTTCAATGGCCTGGTTTTTCAATGCCATTGACTCGGAACCGGGTCCACGAAGATCCTGGAACTCATCAATTTTAACGATCGCCTCCTCAAAGCTTTCCTCTTCGATCAACTTTTTTGCCGTTTCAATGGTTTCATTTATGTAGGTATCCTCGGACCTCTTTTCTTTTTCAAATCTTTCTTCGGCAATTTCAATTTCCTTCAATGCCTCATCTA
>JAIOSR010000477.1 GCA_021107495.1 Desulfobacterales bacterium
ATGCTTAATATGGCCGCAAAAAGGCACAAAATACGCAAAAATAAAAAGCAATTATCGGTAATATTAGATGGTTATAAGCCCTAAAAATTGGATATTCTGAATTTTTACGACTCCGCCATATATACTTAACAAAAAAAATCCGTTATCAGGTGGCCTGATAACGGATTTTTTGGTTTTTCTTCAAGAAATTACAGCATTATCAGACCGGGGTATTTGGGTTTGGACCCAAAAGGAGAAGCAACAGGGATATTGTTATCCCCATTGCGCTGATAATCCCGATAATGCTGTTATTCAAATAATCCATTGTGATTCTTTAATCCGATCCTCTCCAAAATCAAAAACTTGATACTTCCATTTAATCCAATAAGTTCTCAGTGTCAAGCCCTTATTGAGCAATGTCTTCTAATAAATCTTTGGCCCTTCTGTGGTTCCCCCTCCGAATTCCGACATGGTCTCCGCGGCAACGGTCAATCCTTCCTCAAGATATCTGCCCTCCACGCCGGGTATCCCATAGGCATAAAAAAGAACATTTTGAGTCTGTTCCGTTACCCTTGTTTTCTCGTCCGCCCCCTGGCACAAGACGCAGACAATCTCTTTTTCGTCCCGGAGAACGATCTCCCCCTCTCCGGTCATCATCTCCCTCTGGCCCATGCCGTGACATATTTCACCCGCTTCGGCCAGATCCAGATTCAATTTTCCGTCAAATGCGTCATAATCCGTGACCGCCACCAGGATTCCCGCGCACATCTCCGCCATAAAGTGGGCATCCACCATAATGTCATACCTGGGGAAACCACTGTTTACGGCCCTTTTCAGGTGTTTGGGCAGCGGGCATTCATGTCCGAAGCTTTCAAAGAACCGGTTATATGTCTCTATGCGTGCGGTAATCTCCGCCAAGGTCTCCCTTTTTCTCATTTTCCTGAGTCTCTTTCTCTTGTATTGGTCAAATCCCGGCGGGTTGAAATGGTTTTTGCATCCTGAGATCAGTGTCAGGCCAAAGGCCACTTCGGGATAGCGGGCCTGGTATTTTGATGATTTGGAAAAGGCGGGAAAAAGTGCCATCTTTAATCCTTTGTCTATACGGACATGGGTTGCAGTATGACTGCTATCTCTAACTATACATCATAATACGCCTTTTTTCCTCGGTCAATAACTGATATAAGGACATATGAACTATTCTCATTTATTTTTAGTTTTTTCTAAAGCTTTTCGCAAGGCGGGTTATTACTGGAAAAGAATACAGACGAAAATAGTATGCTAAAAAGATTCAGCCTATACGGCTTTTTAAAGAACCAGCAGTATTATGATTATTTTCTGTTGCTTGCATTCAGGCAAATGGGGCTTTCCTATTTCATGATAGGGGTGCTTATCGCCTTCCGCGAGATCATGGTCAACATTATGGAGATCCCGAGCGGGGCCATTGCAGACCTTAAGGGCAGGCGCAGGTCCATGATCTTCAGTTTTGCGGCCTATATCATAAGCTTTGCCACCTTCGGATTAACCGGTACCGCGGCCATGGAGGGAAGGCTTGCGCAGCATACCCTGATACCGCTTCTCTTTCTGGCCATGTCTTTTTTCGCAATCAGAGACGCATTCCGGACCGGTACACACAAGGCCATGATTTTTATGTGGCTGTATATTCATGGACGCTCTGAGGAAAGTACCAGGGTCTACGGGTACACACGCTCCTGGAGCAAGATCGGATCCGCCGTTTCAGTGGTCCTGGCCTGTTTTTTTGTATTTGAAACCAGCAATTTTATCTATGTTTTTTTCTTTGCGATCATCCCGTACCTTTTTAATATCATTAATTTTTTGGGCTACCCGAAGGAACTTGACGGCAGGATAGCGGAAGATCTTTCCATCGGCAAAATGGTCAGACATCTGAAGGAGACATTGGTGGTCTCAGTAAGGCAGGCAAGCCTGAGGCGGCTCATATTGGAGTCCATGGGTTTTGAGGGCTTCTTTAAGGCATCCAAGGACTATCTCCAGCCCATACTCAAGGCCGCGGCGATTCCATTGACGGCGCTTTTGTTTTCAGGCATTCAATTCTCAGACGAACAGAAGTCAGTGGTCCTCATTGGACCTGTTTTCTTTGTGCTGTTTGTCCTGTCCGCCCTGGCAAGCCGCAATGCCTACCGCCTGGTGGAAAGCCCGGGCCAGGAGGAAATAACAGCCCGAATGCTCTGGGGTTGGAGTGTGGTGATTTTCCTGGTCCTTCTCCCTGCCATGTATTTCGGTATCCATTCGGTCATGATAACGGGGTTCGTGGTGCTCTACGTCATACAAAATCTCTGGAGACCGGTCTTGATCAGCCGTTTCGATGCGCACAGCGACAAGGCCAAGGGTGCGACCATCCTCTCAATCGAGTCCCAGGCCAAGAGTTCCTCGACCATGATCATTGCGCCGGTCTTGGGTTTGGCTATTGATCTTGCCAGAAATCACGGCATCGGGCAGAGCGAATTCTGGCCGGTGGGTGTGCTGGGACTGGTGATTGCACTCGGGTTTTTTCTGACCGCTAAAAGGGTGAGGAATTAGCGGAGAGGCAGGAGGAGTAAAAGGGAAAAAAATTATAACAGGTCAAAAGAAATGAGATCAAGTGTGGGAGGATCTGTCGGTTTTACGAGATGTACAGATTAACGCAGATTATCAGGATAAGGTATTCGATGGATCGTTATCCGTGTATCTGCGAAAATCTGCATCCCGTTTGTTTTAAATTACTTGTTTTCTAAAAGTTCTTTCGGGACCTCTGCATTTTCCGGCCAACCGTCGGGAATGGTCTGGCCGGGCTTTTCCCCGAACCTTTCCTTGTTTGCGGGTAATTTGGGCCTTTTAAATTCCTCCCTGGGCTCCTTGGGTATCCTGCCGTTGAGGATAGATTCCGAGCGCAGCCTTCTTCCAATGGTCTTCTCCATCATGGCGCCGATCTCCAGGATCCTGTCGATATTGATACCCTCGATATCAATGCCCATCTCATCCAGCATAACACACATATCTTCAAAGGTAACCAGACCCACCGCATTGGGATCTTTATAATAATAGGAACCGGTACCGGCCACCGGTGTCTTACCCAAAAAGTTTGCCGGTTGTCCGCCCGTACCCCCGATACAGCCCTCAAAGATATCGATACCGGCCTGTAGGGCCGCCAAGACATTTGCCAGACCCCACCCCCTTGTCACATGGAAATGGCCCACATGCAGATCCGTATTGGGGATTTCATCCAGTATCATTGAAAAGTAACGGTATACCTGATCAGGCGGGGCCGAACCGTCATGGTCGGCGTGTTCGATATCATCTGCGCCAATACTGAGCCAACGCTTTGTAAACTCCACTGCGTCCTCTAATTTTGTGGGACCGGATATGGGGCTTCCCCAGATGGTGCTAACTGTGCCGCACATTTTGATGCCCGCGTCTTTGCATTTCTTGATACAACGCTCTGCCTCGGCCCAGTAAGCGGGCAGGGTTGTACCGCTGTTTGCAAAGTGATGCTCTTCATCGGTCGAGACCATCATCAAAACACGATCAGGGCCATACCCCTGCTCTTTCAGTCTTATGGCCCGGTCCACGGATGGTTCGCGAATGGTGATTGCCGTCCATTCAATATCTTCGGGGTTGATACCCCTTTTGTTGAGCCTTTTTTCAAATATGTCGTTATGGACCCCTTTCAAGACCTCTTCCGCATCCTTGAACTGGGGCATAATCCGAGGATTTCCCAGATTCGTAACCTCAAGACGCTTCACCCCGGCAAAGGCCAGTTCCTGAAGGTAGTATATCTTTGCCTCTGTGGGAATCCAATCCTCCTCATGTTGAAACCCGTCCCTGATAGTGATATCGCCTAATCTGACCTTTTTGGGCATCCTTGGATTGGCCTTGAAAATATCATTCTCGCTCATCTTTTCCCCTCCTGTTCTAATAGCTTTTTGCCGTAATTGTATACGAAATGCCGATTGAAAATTTCCGAGCCAATTTCAAAACGCCGCCTTTTGTCCGATCCCCCGCCTGCTTCGGGATGGGTCGTCGTTAAGCTCAAAGTCCCGGATCTTCGACTTGATATCAAACAAACTTGAACATTTTGAAATCGGCTTTTCCATATAAAAAACATAATCACGGTTTTCGCAAATTGCAAATCGCTTAAAGAGCAACAGTCTACCCTTTTATTGATCTCGGGAGCAGCATCTGATGATGCGGGCAAATACTCGTGGGGTTTTGATAACAGCATCTCGCAAAACCGACAAAGTAGTCCCTTAGTGATGCCATCCGGGTGATCTCGTCCACCAGCCCTGCCTTTGCACAGTATATTGGCCTGGACTGGTCATAATACTGCTTTGCAAGGGCGTTCATCTTATCTATCACAGGGTCAAGGGGATTGCCCGCATCCTTTTCCTTGACCAAGCGCCTTGCAAAGGCAGCGGCAGCGGCCGTTTCGCCGTGCATGACGTTTATTTCCGTGGTCCCCACACCCAATGTAAAGGCATTATTTCGTGTTGCCTGGGGCCCTCCCATGATGTAATGGGCAGCGGCCGTTCCCTTTCTCAAGACAACACACATCATGGGCACGTGTGAACTCTCAATGGAGTAGATGAGTGACTGGCCGAGCCCTAAGAGTTCCGCCTGTTCAGCGATATCACCCACGTCAATACCACTCGTATCCTGAAACCATATCAGGGGCA
>JAIOSR010000028.1 GCA_021107495.1 Desulfobacterales bacterium
AAGCTTGAGAACCTTACCTATATAGAGCAATTGGCTTCCCGCTTAGCCGAGGCCATGTAAAGCTCTTAGGTTCATCCGGTTAATGAGCACAACTCAAAACGACACATAATTGCGAGATTGAAGGTTGAAGTAGTCTTTTTGTAGTGACTGCTGGAAGGCCTTTGTGATTGCAATCGCCCCCGCATAGCGGGATCTTCGACAGGCTGAGAAGCCTGGAATCGAAGAAAAGACTGCTTCAACCTTCCCGACAGTAAACTTCATGCGTGAACAGATGTCGCGTTACTCATTAACCGGATGATCCAGATCTTCAAACTACAGTATGCCACAAAAAATCACTTGTCTTTTTTGCAGGGTCAGGATAGAAACTCCAATACGTTAAATCAGTTATCAGAAAATAACACATGTCATATAAAGGAGGAAAAATATGGCCGATATGATGGACATTATCAAGGGGAGGAGAAGTATCCGTAAATACGAGGACAAGGAGGTGCCGGAAGAATTCCTCAATCAAATCCTGGAATCAGTTAAATGGGCACCCTCATGGGCCAACACCCAGTGCTGGGAAGTGATTGTGGTGAAAGATCCGGCCATAAAGGAGCAGCTCCAGACAACCCTGATCAAGAACCCGGCTACGAAAGCCATGGTCAAGGCCCCGATTGTCCTTGTGCTGTGTGGAAAGCTTAAAAGCTCGGGATATTATAGTGACAAGGTCACCACAAAGTTCGGGGACTGATTTATGTTTGACCTTGGAATAGCCGCCCAGAGCATTTGCCTGACCGCATATTCCCTGGGATTGGGGACGGTGATTGTGGGTCTTTTTGATCACAACAAGGCAAAAGAGATCTTGGGTGTGCCCGATGACTATGAATTGGTAAGCTTGATCCCCTTAGGCTATCCTGCCAAGGATCCGGAAGCGCCGAAACGCCGCGAGATCGGCGAATTCACACATTCGGAAAAGTTTTAGGTTCCCGCAATCAATACCACCACTGCGTACTTCTTGGCCCTTAAAAGTATGTTTTTAGGGTAAGTAAATATCCTGGTCCAGAGGGCTCGGCCTTGGTTATCCCCAGAGGGAATTTGCTTTTTTGGAGTTTCATTGACTGATTGAAATTCCAAATGTCAAATCCCAAATATCAAACAAATTCCAATGACCAAAATTCCAAAATTTAAACAATGTCTTGTCCTGTAAGGTTTTGGTCATTGGATATTGGAATTTGAAATTTATTTGTAATTTGGTGCTTGGATTTTATATTTTTAGGCACAAAGATCAAAGGCAGAGCCATCTGATTCTGACTCCCGAGCAGCGGGATCTTAGACTGTCCTTGGGGACCAGGTTTTATAAATCCAATAAATGATTCGGCCTCAGAGGGGCAGGTATAAAGATTGGCGACTGATTTCACACCGCCTTCTACAGGCGGCTTTTTCCGTATTCTTCCACAGTTGCTACATTCGGAATCCTTGCCGTTGAGAGGACCACATCCGGCTCAATCACCCGCATTCCCTTCCACTTGCCCTGACGGTAACGCAGCATAAATGAGACCCCCAAGGCCGAGGCGTAAAAGGTGGCTAAGGTCCAGACCGTATAGAGCCCGGCGCCCATCACTTCAACGGCCACGTAGACCGGAAATATCATCACCCCCAGACTGAGCGCCCCAATAGTCCACATGATAAACCTCGTGTCGCCCGCCCCCTTTATGGCACCTGAATAGATGAGATTTAGTGCATCGAAAAAGCAGAACACCGCCACGAACCTCATAAGGATAACACCCAGGTCCATAATTTCCCTGTATTGATCAGGGCTCTGACCGCCCGCCTTGAAAAGCGAGAGCAAGGGCTCAGGCATGAATAAGAATACTGCGGCAAGGGGCATCATGTAGGCCAGGGTAATATGGAGTGAGCTCGTGGTTGATTCCACACCTCTCTCCGGATTCTCGCTGCCGATGGCCTGGCCCACCATTGTAGCGTTTCCTATGTGAAAGCCCACCATGGGCAGAAAAGCGAGGGTCTCTATAGAGAGCACTATGTTGGAGGCGGCTAATTCCAGGTCGCCCAGCCTTCCCAGCATCTGGATAAAGAAGGTGAACCCGAAAATCTCTAAAAAGAACTGCACTCCGCTTGGCAGACCATAGTGCATGAGCCTTCCGAAAAGCTTCCCATCGAATCTCCTGTTTTTCCATGTGCCGAAACTAATCCGGTTCTTCTTGCTGAAGATGAGGAGGCCAAGGGTCAGCACGATGGTGCAATAGGCCGTTACCGTGGCTATGGCCGCCCCGGTAATGCCCAATTCGGGAAAGGGACCGATACCGTTTATCAGGCAGTAGTCCAGTGGGATGTTGACGGCCGCTCCGGCCATGTGGACCAGCATCACGGTCCAGGTCAGCCCTCGGCCCGTATAAAAGCATGCCATGGATGAGCCCAGAACCACAAGTCCGCCGCCCAGGATAAGGATATTGAAGTAGGTCACCTCCAGGGAACGAATACCGGGGGAGTGTCCTATCAGCCTGAAAAGGTCTTCGGAGACAAAATGGAGAAGGGCCAGCAGTGCCCAGGAAAAGATTGAGAACCAGATCCCCTGCCAGAGCGCCGCGCCGATACGGTGGGATGCCCCCGCCCCGCTGTACTGGGCCACAAAGGCGTTTGTATAATTGGCCACCCCCATAAAAAAGGAGATAAATGTAAAAGAGGCGATGCCCGCCGGCAGGGCGGCCGCGATAGCATTCATCGAGTAATTGGCTAAAAACACTCGGTCCGTAAACTGCATCAGGGTGATAGAGCCCATTGAGGCCACCAGCGGAAGGCTGATGGCCAACACCTGGCGATATCCATTCGGTTTTGACCAGCGTTTGATCATGAATCCCAAGTCCCTATTGTTCCACACTTATCTTCCCTTAAAGTGTGGTTTTCTCTTTTCCATAAAGGCCCTTTTACCTTCTTCCAGATCTTCGCTTTGAAGGGATTGTATAAACAGTTCACGAAGCGCATCCTCATCATCTCTTTCAAGTATAGGGTATTCGGCAATCTTGTAGAGGGCTGACTTGGTTCCTCGAAGGGATAGGGGTGAGTTATTTACAAGGTCTCCTGCAAGCTCATAGGTAAATGACTCAATATCCGCATCATCGACCACATGGTTTACAAGTCCCATGGTGAGACAACTCTGACTGTCGTAGGCACGCCCGGTCAGGAGGATCTCAAGGGTTCGGGCAAAACCGAGTACCGTAAGGAATCTCCTGTACCCCTGGTAAGGATATACAAGGCCAAGCCTGGCAGGAGGCATTCCCATTTTTGTTCGCTTTGCAGCGACGCGAATATCACATCCAATGGCGAGTTCGCATCCTCCCCCAAAGGCATGTCCGTTAAGCATGGCAATTACGGGATAGGGGAAGTCTCTAATCGAAAGGAGGACCTTTTCAAGCGGGGGTATCGCTTTCAAGGACACCTCCATATCGGGTGATGGGGTGGTGGGCAGGGCTGAGATATCATAGCCCGCTGAAAAAACCTCGTCCCCGGCCCCCCTGATGACAAGTACTCTGACCGAATCTTCCTTAGCGAGGTCTTCAATGACATCGGCCATCTTAAGGAGAAACTCAGGTACAAGGAAATTCCTCTTTTCCGGACGATTGATCACCAGGGTGCAGAGGTGTCCTTCCCTTTGCACAAGAAGTTCAGGTTGTCCTGTCATTTACTCTTCCTTTTCAATCAACAACGCATAAGTCCGTTTAACCGTTCAAGGGTTCAGAGGTCCGGCAAACGATCCTCGTCGCCGGGACCTGGAGATAAAAACCCCCTTTTACCTTAGGCGGTCTCCACGGCCACACCGGAACCGCTGCTTGAGGTACAGACCCCCAGCTTACCCGTAAACCTTTCAAATGCCCGGTCATTTGGGCCGCAGTGGTCTCGTGCCTGGGTGTAAGGAACTCAATTTCGTTGGCAGAAAACCTGGAATAGGACCCGGAATAGATGCCGACAATAATGCCGAAGGCCTTTTCAACGCCCTCTTTATTGGGCATAGTGGCGATAACTTCACCGCCGCTCAAGGTTGTCACATCCTGTATTTTATTTTCAGTTCAAAGAGATGAAGTGCCTCAAAAGTTAAGAGGCAATAGAAGGATTGGAGAAAAGCGTTCCGCATTTGAAGAAAGCTATTTGGCATATTCCATGGCCCTGGTCTCCCGGATCACGATAACCTTGATCTGACCCGGGTAGGTCAGTTCCTTTTCAATTTTTTTTGCAATGTCCCTACAAAGAACAAATGCCTGATCGTCATTGATGATTTTTCCTTCAACCATAATACGGACCTCGCGTCCCGCCTGAATGGCATAAGACTTGTTGACCCCGTGAAAAGACATGGCTATCTTTTCCAGGCCTTCTAATCTTTTCACATAGGACTCCAGCATCTCCTGACGTGCGCCGGGCCTTGCGCCCGAAAGGGTATCGGATGCCTGGACCAAAACGGCTAAAACAGACTCGGGATCGATCTCCTCATGATGCGCGGCAATAGCATGCACCACCGCGTTTGACTCACCATATTTCTTCGCCAGGTCTGCCCCTATGATGGCATGGGGCCCCTCCACCTCATGGTCTACTGCCTTGCCTATGTCATGAAGCAGACCCGCCCTCTTGGCCTGCTTGACATTCAACCCTAATTCAGCGGCCATCACACCGCAAAGAAAACTGACCTCCCTCGAATGCTGAAGTACATTCTGGGCATAACTTGAACGGTATTTCAATCTGCCGATAAGTTTAACGAGTTCCTGATTAATCCCGTGGACCCCAACGTCAAATGTGGCCTGTTCTCCAGCCTCTTTAATAGAGGCATCTATTTCCTTGCCGACCTTTGCAACGATTTCCTCTATCCTTGCCGGATGAATTCTACCGTCATCTATCAATCTTTCAAGGGAGACCTTGGCAACTTCTCTTCTCACCGGGTTAAACCCGGAAAGGATAACGGCCTCAGGCGTGTCATCAACAATAAGATCTATACCCGTGGCAGCCTCAAGGGCACGAATATTTCTGCCTTCCCTTCCGATAATTCTACCTTTCATCTCATCGTTGGGCAGGTGTACCACGGAAACTGTCTTTTCAGCCACATAATCACCTGAATATCTTTTCACGGCCAATGCAAGAATTTCCTGTGCCTTGTGATCCGCCTCGGCCCTTGATTCGTTTTCAATCCTTCGTATCAACTTTGCAGCGTCATGCTTTGCCTCTAACTCCATTGACCTGATCAGGAGTTGTTTTGCCTCTTCACTGGATATACCCGCCAATCTCTCTAATTGCTCTTTCTGTTCCGCAATGAGGCGCTGATATTCGTTATCTTTCTTTGTCAGCTCATTTTCAGTCTTATCAATGGCCTTTTCCTTTTCAACGATTCTGCCGTCTCTCTTTTCGATCTGTTCGGCTTTTTTATCTAAATTTTCCTCTTTGTGGAAAAGACGTCTTTCCTGTATCAGCAGCTGCTCCCTCTTTTCCTTTGTCTCCTTCTCAAATTCGACTTTCATTTGATAAAGGGTATCTTTGGCCTGAAGAGCGGCCTCTTTTCTTGTTGTTTTGGCCTCTTTTTGGGTTTCTGCCAAGATTTTTTTTGAATATTTTTCTATGGAATCAACCCTGCTTTCAACGACCTTCTTGCGGGTAATAAAACCGATGGGTATACCCACAATTATGGCCAGCAGAGCAATCCCAATGATATAAATTGCGGTCATAATATTCTTATGCTCCCTGATTTTATATTGAAACAACAGAAAGGATTAAAGGCAGGCAAATTCTGGCCAAAAAAAGAAGCAAAGTGATCAAATTCCTAATGAGGTATATTTAACTTTCCCAATTTTCCTCATTTTCAGAACTTGATTTCACCATATATGGTCTGTATCCCATTCCCGACGTGCCCAAATCTATATATGATTCACCTTTAGTGTAATTGGCCTTTGTGCTCTTTAACCCTTACCCTTTTCATAGGTCTCGCCGTACTATATTTATTCCCGGTTAATGAAACATATATCGAAGTGTATCATGACAAATTGGTAACCGGGTATAATGCCTTTTGCTAAAGAATTCCCGTTTCAATCGCCTTGAAAATACCTGAACCAATCGTTCTATCTCATTACGGAATCAATCTGGTGATTCAGCACTCGTGCCCGGCCCTGGATATCCACGGTCACACCATTCCGCTCTTTTAGTACCTGGAAATAGTCACTGGCAATATCAAAGGCGACTAATATGGCGGTTTTTCTTTCTGAAAGGCCATCGGTACTGTCAATAATCGCCTTGAATTTGTCATTCACAAATTGTGCGATGTCCAGGACGTGCTCTTCATCTTCATCACTCTTAATCTGGTATTCATGACCAAGGATTTTGACCGTAACGGGCGTTTCCAAGCACATTCACCTGCGTCTTAAATTCCGATATTTTCAATTTTCTCCAAAAGGGAGACAATCCTTTGCCTGGCACTGTCCCTGCCTGCCTTCAGGCTTTCCAGTTGCTTATTCAAGTCGGCTATCTTTTCCTCTTGAATCTGGGTCTTTTCAGAAATGGATTCCTTTTCTTTTTTTAACACCGTTATAAATTCAATCAGATTGTCTATTTTTTCTTCGAGCAATTGAAATTGATCGATCCCTCCTGCTGTATCCATAAATTCTCCCATTCAAAAAATATAATATTTTTATATATTATTCCTAATGTTCGTTAAGGTCAATAAAAAAGGCAAGCGCCGATGGCACCTGCCTTTTGTTAAATTGCTTCGCGATTTTATAACCTGCTGGATTATTTCGCCTTTTCGGCAATCTTGATACGCATGATCGCCCTTTTCAAGGCCACCTCGGCCCTTGCGAAATCAAGATCCTCTGTCCCTCGATCCTTTGCGAGTCTTTGCTGGGCCCTTTCCATGGCCTTGCGTGCCCGTTCCATGTCAATGTCCAGGGCCTTTTCCGCGGCATCCACCAAAACAGAAACCTTGTTATTGGAGACCTCGGCAAAACCGCTTGTCACGGCTAAGTGCTCTGTCTGACCGCCTGAAGTGTATTTTACCTCGCCCGGCATGATCCCGGTAAGGAAGGGCACGTGCCCCTCCAACACACCAAACTCACCTAAGGACCCGGGCGCGACAACGATCTCCACTTCCTGGCTCACCATTACCTTTTCAGGGGTCACAACCTCTAAGTGTAAATTTCCCATGAATCAATCACCTCTACTTGGAAACGGCAGCCATTTTTTCTGCCTTTTCCCGGGCCTCTTCAACATTACCCACCATGTAAAAGGCAGCCTCCGGCAGATCGTCGTGTTTGCCCTCGATAATTTCCATAAATCCCTTGACGGTCTCTGCAACAGTCACATATTTGCCCGCAGTGCCTGTAAAGGTCTCGGCCACGTGGAAGGGCTGGGACAGGAAGCGCTGTATCCTTCGAGCCCTGGCCACAACCAGCTTATCCTCGTCCGAGAGTTCGTCCATTCCGAGGATCGCGATAATATCCTGAAGGTCCTTGTATTTCTGTAGTATCTGCTGGACCTGTCTTGATGTGTTATAGTGATCTTCGCCAAGGACATTGGGGTCCAGGATTCGAGAAGTGGAGTCCAATGGATCGACAGCAGGATAAATGCCGAGTTCCGTGATCTGTCTTGAAAGAACAACCGTACCGTCCAGGTGGGCAAAGGTCGTGGCAGGGGCCGGGTCTGTCAGGTCATCCGCAGGCACATACACA
>JAIOSR010000309.1 GCA_021107495.1 Desulfobacterales bacterium
GAGGCAGATTGTGTGGTGGAGAGGGGAGGATTTGAACCTCCGAAGGCTGAGCCGGCAGATTTACAGTCTGCTCCCTTTGACCACTCGGGAACCTCTCCGTTATGCGGCCGAGACCTCTGAAAAACATCCACTTCTTCATCCCGCCACCGTAGCGACGCCATCTTTAGCGGAAAACACTTTTCAAAGGTTTCGCTCCTCAAAAAATATGGGAACCTTCTTCCCTCTGCCTCCTTAATACACGCATGGAGCCAGCGAAGGGAATCGAACCCCCGACCCACTGATTACAAATCAGTTGCTCTGCCATCTGAGCTACGCTGGCGAATGAACTGGAAAAGTGTAATTTTAAAGTATAATTTTATCTAATAATATTTTCAATGCTTAAAATAGCACAGAAACGACAAAAAAGAGCAGAAAACATACAATAACCTGTCAAAATCTCTTATTTACGTCGATTTTTTTCTTTTTATTCTAATTTCCTGCATCTGCAAAACTATGTATTATACCTATTTAAGCAGCAATATCAATCTTTTTTTTACACATCAGATGTAAATTTATTAAATATATGCTTGAACCCACCCATCCTTTATGGTATCAGAAAAAAAACAAGAAAAAACTTTACCAAAATTTTTGAAGTCTAAGGAGGTATGGATATGGCAGCATTAGCAGGTGGTTTAGTCGCATTGGTGTTGGGAATCATAGGAATTTCAATTTGGTGGACATATTTTTTGAAGGCCTTAGCGGCCGGAGTTCCCATAATGTTGATCCTGGGCGGGGCATTGGCCGTATACTTGGGCTTTGAAGAAATCAAGGACAAAAAATCTGCAGAGACCTTTGACGAAACCGGCGGTCTCAAAGATGAGGTTGAAAACCTTAAGGAAGAAATCAAGGGATTGAAGGGTGAAAAAGAAGAACCGGAAAAAACGGAAGACAAATAACAAAGGATTAGCTCAATAAGACTATTTTAAGACAGTCTCCGGACACCAAAAATATTTTGAGTCCGGAGATGTCTTTTTATCATTTTGCAATCTCCAGTGCGTTAAAAAAATAATTGATTTCAGAACGGGCGTTTTCTTCAGAATCCGAACCGTGTACCACATTTTTTTCGATATCGGTTGCAAAGTCCCGCCTGATTGTACCTTCTTCAGCCTCTTTATAATTAGTCGCCCCCATTAATTTTCGATACCTTTTAATTACATCTTCCCCTTCTAATGCCATAACCACACATGGTCCTGACGACATAAAATCCGTGACACTCTCGTAAAAGGGTTTGCCTTCATGGACCTTATAAAACCCTTTGGCCTGTTCTTTGGTCATTCTGATCATTTTCATGGCCATAATATTTAAGCCTGCTTCTTCCAAACGCTTTACAACCGCCCCGATCAAATTCCTTGATACGCCGTCCGGTTTAATGATCGATAGAGTTCTCTCTTTCATAAAACAATTATCCTCCTGAAATTTATTTCGTTGACCCCACCCTTTCTTGCTGTTATAGAGCAACCTAATAAAAATCAAACCGGGGGCATTAGTCAAGCAATTTGTCTCCTGAGATAATAAAGACTTTGAAAGGATAGACGGAATGCAACAAGCAACGGATACGAATGAAACCAAAAAGCCCCTAAGAATGGAGGCTGATAATGTTTTTCAATTCAATTGTTCTCCAGGCGTTACCTGCTTTACCCGGTGTTGCCAGGATGTCACCATTGTCTTGACACCTTATGATGTCTTAAGGCTTAAAAATTCACTCGGAATATCTTCAGACGAGTTTCTGGATAAATATACCCTTATTCTTTCAAAAGAAAATCGTCTGATCCCGATGGTTGTTCTCAAGATGAACGAGGATAACAAGAGATGCCCCTTTGTCACTGATAATGGTTGTTCCGTGTACGAGGATCGCCCATGGCCCTGCAGGATGTTCCCTCTGGACATGAATGATGACGGTACCTTTAGGCTTATAACGGATGCCTCTCTCTGCAAAGGGCTGAATGAAAATGAAAAACTGCGGATCTCCGAGTGGCTGATTGGACAGGGGGTTCCCATATATGACGAAATCAACACCCTTTTTTCGGAAGTGACCAATCCGCTTAGAGCCCAGGACCTGGATATTGATAATCCCAAGATCCATCAGATGATCTTTATGTCATTATACAATCTGGACAAATTCAGGGACTTTATTTTCAAAAGCACGTTTCTGGATCGATTTGAATTGGATAAGATAAAACTTGAAAAATTAAAAAGAAGTGATTTGGAACTTTTGAAGTTTGCATTTGACTGGACTAAATTTGGCATATTTGGTCAAAAAACTCTTCAAATCAAGCCGGAAGCAATGCCGAAACCAGACAAAAATGCCTGAAAATATCTTTGAACCCTTTGAGGGAAACACATTTAATTTCAGTTGTCACAAGGGAATTCCCTGTTTTAACAAGTGTTGCGCAAAACTCCGTCTGATCCTGACACCTTATGACATTCTCAGAATGAAAAAACGTTTGGGCCTTTCCTCCGACGAGTTTTTAGAAAGATATACTGAAACCGTCATCGAGGATCACAGCCGGTTTCCCATGGTGACGCTAAAAATGGATGTGGAAAAAAACCGAATATGCCCATTTGTAACGGAACAAGGTTGCGCCATCTATGAAGACAGGCCGGGTGCCTGCCGGCTCTATCCTATAGGCAGGGCCTCCACAATGGCATACGGTGAAAAGGATGCCAGAGAAAAATTCTTTATTGTAAGAGAACAACATTGTTTAGGTTTCAAAGAAGAAAAGGCCTGGACCTTGGACGAATGGCTCGGACATGAAGGGGTAAATGAATATAATGCCATAAATGATCAATGGCTCGAAATCATTACATCTACGAAAGACCTTGGTGAAAAAGATGCCACCAAAAAATTTCAGATGTTCTTCATGGCATCATATAATCTGGACAAATTCAGAGAATTCATCTTCAAAAGCAAGTTTTTTGACCTTTTTGAGGTAAAGGCAGATCTGAAGGATAAGCTGGCCAATGATGATGTGGATTTGATGAAATTTGGATTCGAGTGGCTGAAATTCAGCCTATTCGGAGAGAAAACCATGAAGACAAGATTCCACGCCGTTCCATCCTGATTAATTCTTCCGCACCCTTGAGCCGATGTATCCCGGAAGTTCACGGATAAACGCATCGATCTCGGCACTCTTCTCGCCCAAGAACCTCAATATCCGCTCTGATTTTGATTTCAGGATGACCCGTTCCTGCTTTTCTATGTCCTCCCCTTTAATGAGCATCCCGTTTTTGTACAGGTATGATATGATGGCATCATCCGCGTCCGGCTTAACACCAAACTCCTCTTGTAAATGTATAAGCCAGTAGCCAAATTCATGGGGGTGTTCAAGATGCTCGGGAGGTATACCCAGGTCAAAACTCAATGCCTTGGTGACGCCGGGCATCATCCCGGAGCCGCCCAAATAATCGAGTATATGGGCCAACTGGTGAACTAAGGTACTATCTCCGATCTTGGGGGATATTGCCACATAGATATGGTCAGGATCGCTCTTTTTTGTCTTCAAAACATTGACAACAACGCCACCTGCGCCGTCCTTGCCTTCATGGGATGGCCGTCTTCCGGATACGTCTAAATCGCCATATTGCTTTAGATCAACAAATTTGATGCCGATTTCGCTTCCTGTCAATTTCTTTATATCAAGGGCGCCAAGCATCTCCTGGGACCTGCCATAGTGGACAGAGGGAAGACCGGTAATCTTTTCACTCATTTCCATGGAAATCTCGCCCATCCCATTCAGGGCAAGTTCATCTTCTCTTCCTAAGTGGCAGTGCTTAAACTTCTTACCGCTACCGCAAGGGCACGGATCATTTCTTCCTATTTTTTTCATAGAATTATAACATTCAATCTTGATGAATTCGTAAAAAGTCGAATTTGCCCTTAGCTGCTATTCCTGCCAAAGCAGGAATCAACTGATTTCAGAGAGTTATGGAGTCCGGCTTTAACGGGGACGACGTGATTTTGGCTCACTACGAGTCTATCAATCTTCAATTTTCAATCGTCAATCGTCAATCGTCAATGATATGGTCCCTGTGTGCATCAGAAGACCAGCAGGGCAAAGGTCCCGTAGTCCCTGTTTCCGGGTTCA
>JAIOSR010000371.1 GCA_021107495.1 Desulfobacterales bacterium
TCAAGTATTGTGATGCCATTCGTAATAAAATGAGCGCCTTCCAAACTCAATCATGGCAAGAAAGCTACCGGCTGGATCTTTACAACTACCGGAACTATCTTAAAATAGCCTGAAATTTAAATATACAGGATGCTTGAATCGGGCAAAAGCAAAAAATAAGGCAAATGGGGTCCAGTTTTAGAGTGCAAAACAGTCAACAAATGGAACGGTATCCTGAAATTTGGCAAGATTTCAGTATGCAAGTATCCTATAGTTTTCAGATTTCTAATACCATCCTAAGTTTATGGAATTTGAGACCATAGTTCTCCCATGAATTTACCATCCATCTATACCTATTTCCACCGAATCTGTGGCCCCCTGGCAAAACAGCTCAACGGCGTCCTTATTTACCTCTTAATCCCCCAACCCCATCCATTCATTTTTTCTCCAGGATCTGGCTCCACAACATATGGGTGGCCGTTTTCATTGACACACAATGGCAAGTCGACTATATTCCGACTCCAAAAAAGGGACTTCTTATCATTCATTATTCATTCATTCGTGGTTCGAACTAGGTTCTAAACAATGGAGCTTACATGATAGAAGAAATGCGCCCCAACCTTTATCGTATAGAGATACCTCTGCCCGATAGTCCACTCAAGTACCTCAACTCTTATGTTATTCGGTCTAAAGATCGTAATTTGATTGTCGATACCGGACTGAACCGCGAGGAATGCCTGGAAGCAATGCGGAAAGGGTTGGAAGAACTCAATATTGAATTGGCCCAAACAGATTTCTTTATCACCCATCTGCATGCCGACCATTTTGGACTGGTCGGTAGACTGGTGCACAGTACCGGTAAAATATTTTTTAATCGACCGGAAACCGAGCTGATTGAGGCAAAGATCGGCTGGGATCCCATGGTAGCCTATGCCAAGAAAAATGGTTTTCCGGAAAATGAACTCCGCCTTGCGCTCGAAGCTCACCCGGGACACAAGTTCTCCTCGGACTGGATACCCGATATCAACGTTTTGAGCGACGCAGATGAAATTAAGGTCGGCGAGTACAGATTCCAGTGCGTTTCCACACCCGGCCATAGTATGGGCCATATGTGCCTGTATGAGCCAACCCAAAAAATTCTCATTGCCGGCGACCATATCCTGATTGATATCACACCCAACATTCAATGCTGGTCGTCTGATAGAAATCCTTTAAAAGATTACTTTTTAAGTCTGGATAAGGTCAGTAAACTGGAAATCGATTTGACGTTGCCGGGTCACCGTAGAGTTATCACAGACCATATGGCCCGAATAAAGGAACTCAAAGAGCATCATCACCAACGTTTAAGAGAGGTGGTTTCAATTTTAAAGAAAGGACGTCAACATGCTTTTCAGGTTGCCTCTCAGATGACCTGGGATCTAAAAGCCGATTCCTGGGAAGATTTTCCACGAGCTCAAAAATGGTTTGCTACCGGCGAGGCGCTGGCGCATTTGAGATACCTTGAAGAAGATGGCACCATTCGCCCGGATGATAAGAACGATGTAACACGCTTCGCCCTGACCCATAAATAAAGTGGGACAGTCCTTAAATAATCAAACAACTTGACAGCATACAATTGTGAAGTACCTATAGCTTTACAATAAAAGGAGGCACTTTAATGTTTTTACCCCTTATTCAGAATCGAAGAAGTATTAGAAGATATTTATCCAATCGTATAGAAGCGGAAAAAATAGATGTTTTGATTGAAGCAGCCCTTCGGGCTCCATCATCAAGGGGATTTAACCCATGGGAATTTATCTTTGTTCTGGAAATAAATTTGCTGGAAAAACTTTCAAAAGCAAAACAACATGGTTCTTCCTTTTTAAGATATGCACCTTTAGGAATCGTTGTCTGTGCTGACCCTGCAAAATCCGACATGTGGGTTGAGGATGCTTCCATTGCTTCGATATTTATCCAATTAGCTGCGGATTCGGTGGGGCTCGGAAGTTGCTGGATTCAGATTCGAGAAAGAATGCATGACAAGGAAAAAACGGCACAGGCGTATATCGCTGATTTATTAAATATCCCGCCAGATCTGCAAGTAGAATCTATTGTTGCTGTGGGATATCCTGAAGAGAGAAAAACGCCGCATTCAAAAGAAGAACTGCAATATGATAAAATCTATTTGAATTCATATGGGAATTTATATTGAAGCTGACTATGGATAGGAGGACGAAAAGGGGGACATCCGTGTCTCAATAGCTGAACAGTTACATGAAAAGTTTGTAAAAACAAAAGAAACTGGCAAGGAGATTCCGGGACAAAGGCGTTTACAGAAAAATCATCTATGGGAAAAGAGTATGACATCGTCGCAAAGCTTTATGACTTATCTATTGAACTCGCCTTTAATCCTGAACCATGTCCAATCGTTGATTAGTGGGAGCGCATCCCCGCATGTAAACGTGAGAGATATAAAAAAGTATCCGATCCCTTTACCCCCACTTGCAGAACAACATTAAGTCGTTCGCCGAGTCGAGTCCCTCTTTAAAATCGCCGACCAGATCGAGGCCCGATATGATAAGGCAAATGCCCATGTAAACAAACGCACCCAATCCATCCTGGCTAAGGCGTTCAAGGGTGAGCTTGTGCCTCAAGATCCAAATGATGAGCCTGCCTCGGAACTCCTTGAACGGATTCGCGAGGAAAGAGAAAAAAGAAGAGCAGAAGGCAAGCCCAAACGAAGGCATAAAAGAAAAACCGTTCCCAAAAAGGGAAAAATAGCAAAGTTCCCTAAATAGGAACAAATTAATTGACATTTGTCAGGGAACATATTAAATTGTGCATATCATATCCCGAAAAACATTAAAAAAGTTTTATAAACAACCGGATTACAGGGACGCGGAAGGTCCTTTAAGCGCCTGGTTTTATGAGGTAAAAAAGGCTAATTGGGAGACCCCTGCGGATATCAAGGCGCTGTACCGGTCAGCCGATATTTTGAAAAACAACAGGGTTGTATTCAATATTGGAGGCAATAAATATCGATTGGTTGTGAAAATAAACTACCCTACCAAAACGGTATTCATTCGTTTTGTGGGGACACACAGAGAGTTGAAATGGTTTAATGTTGACGGACACTTTGCTAAGAGTAAAATCATAGAAAGCGAGGTGTCTTATGAACGAAAAATCAACCCGACAAAAATTCACAAAGGAATTCAAGGAGGATGCCATTAAACTAGTTCTGGAGCATGGATACAGCGGTTCAGAGGCTGGGAGGCGTCTTGGCATCCATCCTTCTAACATCTCCCGCTGGATCAGGGAATTTCGCCGTGACCAAGAGGACATTGCCGAAGGCGGTGCCACAAGACGAGAATTGGAAGATGAGGTTCGACGATTACGCAAAGAAAACAAACGCTTGGAGATGGAGCGTGAAATCTTAAAAAAAGCCGCGGCCTTCTTTGCCAAAGAGTCGAGTTGAGATACGACTTCATCCGGCAGCAAATGAAGGCCTATCCCATCACCGTTTTGTGTAAGGTGATGGAAGTAAGCCGGAGTTGTTTTTATTATTATCTGAAGTGCTGCAACACTCATTTTGAGGACCCTTATCAGGCAGCCTTGGAGGCTCATACCAAGGAATTATTCGATTACTCTAAAGCCTCATATGGCTCACGAAGAATTGCGAAAAACCTGCAATCTGTCGGATACCAAATAGGACGATATCGGGCTCGCAGCCTGATGCGAAAACTTGGATTAAAAGTTAAAAATACAAAACGTTATAAAGTTACAACAGACAGCCGACATAGCTATCCTGTCGCCCCCAACCTACTGGATCGACAGTTTGAAGTGGATACACCGAACACTGTGTGGACGGCGGATATCACATACATTTGGACCCTGGAAGGTTGGTCATATCTGGCAGTGGTTATGGACCTTTTTAACCGGCAAATCGTCGGTTGGGCCATGGATAAGCGAATGAAGGCCCAATTAGTTATAGACGCATTGGCGATGGCCTACTGGAGACGAAAACCTGCTCCTGGCCTCATGCACCATTCTGATAGGGGTAGCCAGTATGCTTGCGAAAGGTACCAGAAACAGCTTAAACAATATCAGATGATTCCGAGTATGAGCCGCAAGGGTAATTGCTGGGACAACGCCCCCACAGAGCGATTTTTCAGAAGCCTGAAATCTGAACGTCTTGGATATTGCCGCTTTGTATTAAGAAAAGCAGCTAAAGCCGAAGTGATTGACTACATCACCTTTTATAATGCTGATCGACTCCATTCGACTCTAGGATATCTGAGTCCCATGGATTATGAGAAAATCAAATTCTTAA
>JAIOSR010000272.1 GCA_021107495.1 Desulfobacterales bacterium
ACGCTTACGGATTCAGTGGAAAGAGCCTTTTTGATAACCTTTACCAGGCGGTCCACATCGGCGGTATTGTCCTTCAAATCAGGAGGTGTGATCTTGAGTTTTAATCTTTTTATCCAGGGGTTGTTTTTAGATGCATTTTCCATTGTTTTTTGACAGGGTTTACAGGATGTTCAGGATTATAAACATCCAAACTCATCCCGTAAATCTTCTTTCAAATCACTTACTTTTAATTTGATTTCAATTTTCCGTTCAAAAAAAGCTATTCCTGACAAGTTCGGGAATTGATATTCAAACATAAAGGCTAAAACAATAACCCATTAGGTTGCAAATTAATTTTGTCAGTTAGCTCTGTTTCTCGCTTATACGTTTTTTTCAGGTTGTGATTTTTCCCTGTGATTTACAGGATACTAAGATGAGATTAGAATTTTTTGTTCCTGCGAAATAAAATCTTGTTGATCCTGTTATCCTGTCAGATCTTTTTCAATCTCCAATAATCTTGACAAGGACCCGTTTTTTTCTCCGGCCATCGAATTCACCGTAAAAAATCTGTTCCCATGTTCCGAAGTCTAATTTTCCATCAGTCACGGCCACGACCACCTCTCTACCCATGACCTGCCGTTTCATATGGGCGTCGGCATTATCCTCCCCCACATTATGGCGATATTGCGAGACCGGTTCATGGGGCGCTAATTTTTCCAGCCAGACTTCATAATCGTGATGAAGCCCGGATTCATCATCATTGATAAAGACGGATGCGGTTATGTGCATTGCGTTACACAATACGAATCCATCCTTGATTCCGCTCTCTCTGAGGCAGTCCTCTACCTGTGGAGTTATGTTAATAAAAGCTCTTCGTGTCGGGACATTAAACCATAATTCTTTGCGATAACTCTTCATGTTTTCTCCTTGTAGATCTGGATTGCAATTTGCCTTTCAATCTAAAAGGTAAAACTAAATTTGTTTTGTATTTAAAAGTACCAGGCCATCTGTGATTCGGCTTTCCCTTAAGAATTCGTCCATCAGGGGAGTAATGTTGATAAAGGCCCTTATTGCGGGCACCTTGAAACACAAGTTCTTTGCCATTCTCATGGGTTGTACCCAAAAGATCATATTGTAAAAACGTGTGAACTGCAAACTAAAAGGGGCGATTTATATATACTCTGCATCCCCATTTACAACGTTCTTCTCACTTTTAAGGAAAAGGACGATTCTGAAAGCATATTGACAGAATTTTTCAAAGCGAGGATAATAAAAGAATAATAATTAAACGGTAATACAGCACAAAATCAAGGCAACGGATTATGAACGGGATTTCCTGACGTGGAATCTAAGGCCGACCTCTTATTATAAGGTGTGCAGCTCATATTGAAAAATGGCTACAGGCGATAAAATGGAGGGTCTATTGTGACTGAAAAACCGAGCTATGAAGAACTGGAAGGGAAGGTAAAGAAATTAGAAAAAGAGGCCCTCGAACGAAACCGAGTAGGGGGGGCGTTGCGGGAGAGCGAGGAGGAATATCAAAATATTATTGAAAATATAGAAGAAGGCTACTTCGAGGTCGATCTTGCCGGAAACCTGACTTTTGTTAATGACTCGATGTGTAAAATTGCGGCACTATCACGGGACGAGATGGTTGGGATGAATAATAGAGAATATACTACCTCAAAGACTGCCAGTAAAATGTTTCAATTCTTCAACGAAGTCTACCGGACAGGAAGAGCGGCAAGATTAACGGATTATGAGATCATCAGAAAGGACGGGAATATAAGAGTTTTAGAATTATCGACTTCCCTGATGCGGGATCATACGGGGCAGTCGATCGGGTTTCGGGGCATTGTGCGGGATATCTCCGAGCGCAAGCTTACCGAGGAGGCGCTGGAGGAGAGTAAAGAGAAGTACAGGAAGCTATATGAAGAAACCAAAAGAGCTGAAGAGATCTACCGTTCTTTCATTCATTCATCAACAGATGCCATTATCATCTACGATATGGAAGGAAAGGTCAGGTATGTGAATTCCGCATTTACCCGAATGTTTGGATGGACACTTGAAGAGGTGGCAGGAAGACTGATTCCATTTCTCCCTGAAGCTGAAAGGAGGGAGGCCATGTCCATAAACAAGGATCTTATTGAGGACGGTACGCCCTGTCACGGTTTTGAAACTCAGCGTTATACAAAAGCCGGGAGCGTGTTGGATGTCAGCATAAGCGCTTCCCGCTACAATGATCATGAAGGTAAACCCGCGGGAATGCTTATCGTCCTGCGGGATATCACCCAGACAAGGAAACTGCAATCTCAACTCCAGCATGCACAAAAAATGGAATCAATGGGTACCATTGCAAGTGGGGTGGCGCATAATTTTAGAAATGTTCTGGCAGGAATTTCAATAAACAGCCAGCTCATACAGATGAAATATCCGGACAACCATCATTTAAAAGAGATTGTGGAGAGACTCAATAATTCGGTAAAAAGGGGCGCCGGATTAGTTGATGGCCTGATGCAATTCTCGCGAAAACAGGGTTTTGGAAGTTTCAAAAACCTGGACCTAACCGTGGTTATCATGGAGATTTGTGATCTGATCAAAAAATCATTTGATAAGCGAATAGAGATCCGGGTTGAACTTCCTGAATCGATTCATGTTATGGGTAACCATGCAGGGCTTGGCCAGGTGATTATGAACCTGTGTACAAATGCAAAAGACGCCATGCCGAATGGAGGAAAGCTGCATATTAGCGCCAGGAGTAAAGGAGATCAGGCCGAAATCATCATTTCCGATACGGGCTGCGGTATGGATCAAGAAACAATGGAAAAGTGTTTTGACCCCTTTTTTACTACCAAAGATGTGGACAAGGGTACCGGTTTGGGCCTTTCAACAAGTTATGGGACAATTATGGAACATGAAGGTGATATCCACGTCTATTCCGAAATAGGCAAGGGCACCACATTCAAAATTTATTTCCCCATATTGCTTGAAAAGGATCGCGACGGGCATGTTGCCGCCCCTGAGGTGATACGTGGCAAAGGCCAAAAAATTTTGATGGTGGACGATGAAACCCAGATGCTGGAAGCTATGAAAGAGATGATAGAGGCACTGGGTTACCAGGTGGCTACCGCGAACAATGGGGAAGAGGCCATAAAAAAACAAGCGGCATTTCAACCCGATGTAGTGTTGATGGACAGGAACATGGCGGGAATGGACGGGATAACCTGTGGCAAAAAGATTATGGAAAATGACCCAAATGCAAAGATACTAATTTTATCCGGGTATGATCCGGGCAGTTCCCAACAAGTAGACAGACAGGCCTGGAAATGGATAAAGGACTACCTCACCAAACCTGTAGATATGATAAAACTGAGCCATGTGCTGGCCCGGGTGCTTGGATAAACAGGGAAAGGTGGCTTTGTCAGATATGAAAAAAATTTCGGACATATTGATTATTGATGATGATGAACTTCTTACAGACTCTCTCTCCGACTTCCTTATTGCTAAGGGTTTCCGTGTCAAGGCCGCACACAATGGAAAAGAGGGTATAGATATCTTTGAACGCCAGCAATCGACCTTGGTATTATTGGACCAGGAATTACCCGACATGCGAGGAATTGAGGTCTGCAGGAGAATCCTGGATATTAATCCCAACACAAAAATTTTGTTCATAACCGCATATGCAACAATCGAATATGCGGTTGACGCCATGCAGGCCGGAGCTTTTAATTATCTTTCAAAACCCTTTGAGCTGGACGAGCTTTTGATCACCATAGATATGGCCGTTAAAAACGTGCACATGGAGGGAAAGCTCAGGGTTCAGGACTATGAAAGGAAAAAGGAGAAAGAGGAAAAAAGATTAGTGGGCTCCTCCGAGGTGATGAAAAGAATCAGGGAGCAGATCGCCTTAGCTTCAGGTTCCGACGCCAATGTGTTGATCACAGGGGAAACGGGTGTGGGAAAAAATGTGGTTGCCGAAGCCATCCACGATCTCCAGGACCGGCGTGAAACGTTTCTTGCGATCAACTGCTCCGCTATCCCCGAAAATCTTATAGAGGCTGAATATTTTGGTTATGAAAAGGGTGCATTTACCGGTGCTGATGCCCGTCGCGAGGGTATTTTTGAACTGGCGGACGGCGGGACACTGCTTTTAGACGAGATTGGAGAAATACCTATACACCTGCAAAGTAAATTGCTTACTGTTCTGGAAGATAAAAGTATACGGAGGATAGGAAGCGGACGGATAATACCTGTTAACGTAAGAATCATAGCGACCACCAATCAGGACATGGAAAAAGCTATACAAGACAGAAGGTTCAGACAAGATCTTTATTACCGGTTGGCGGTTTTCAATATGCGGATACCCCCGTTACGCGAGCATCCGAAGGATATCCCGGAAATTGCCGACTATTTTGTAAAAAAATTTTTAAGAAGGCCAATAAGCGTTCCTGATAGCCATATAGAGCAAATGAAAAAATATCCATGGCCGGGAAATGTGAGGGAACTCAGGAATGTGCTTGAAAGGGCCTCTCTCTTACTTCGAGGTGATGAAATAAGACCGGCAGATCTATTGCTGCAGGATGATTCCGGCGCGCGTTTGGGAAAAATCGATCAAGAAGGTCTGAATACGGAAAATATCTCAACACTTGAAGAAGTGGAAATGCGTCATATCCTCTCAGCCTTTGATCTTTGCGCCGGAAATAAAAGCCTGACTGCAAGAACATTGGGCATTTCTCTTTCTACGCTTAAGCGAAAATTAAAGGAAATGCATATTCGTTAACATTTACAAATCGGTTCAAAATGCACCAATCGGTTCACATTAACCTACCTAAAATAAGCTACCAATTAATTCCTCCCTGGAAACCACTAAATAATTATCAGTAAAATCAATAGATTAAATGCTTAAATGAAAATCACGATAAGATGGCATCGATTTTGCTGTTAATCCTTTTAAATCTTGTGTGTGTCTTTAAAATAATTTTGCGGGGAGAATAGCCAAGTTGGATCAAGCGTCAAGCAATCTGGAACTTATGGAGAAT
>JAIOSR010000050.1 GCA_021107495.1 Desulfobacterales bacterium
GGTGTCCCTGCCCCGGAGATCAATTATGAATTTGCAGGGTTGATGATAACTTTTCAGGCAAAGGGCGCAGATGTGTCGGGGAAAACTACCCGGAAAACTACCCAGAAAACTACCCGGAAAATTCTATCTATCCTTAAAGAAAACCCGTCGGCCAGTAGAAAAGAGATAGCTCTAATTCTTGGTGATATTACGGAAGATGGTGTCAAATATCAATTATATAAAATGAAAAAGGAGAGGATATTAGAGCGCATAGGTCCGGCCAAAGGCGGTTACTGGAAAATAATAAAGGATACCATCCTACCCTCAGCAACAAAACCCCGCATGAACTCCGACTTACTGCCGGCAACTACAACGAAAGCCGGAGCCCAGTTTCTCGCTAACCAATTGAACCGACCGGCTTCCGGCTTCCGACGGAATGACTAAAAACTGTCTTTCGATTACTTTTTATCAACCAAGATATCAGTTTTTATTCTACCGCTTCGATTTTTTTGATTTTTACTGATAGAACAAAATTACCCTGCCTAAGAAATAATAGACCCTTGACTTGTACATGCAAAAGATGTACACTGCAAATATGAAATACGACTGGAATCCAGAAAAAAATGAATGGCTAAAAAAGGAAAGAAAACTATCTTTTGAACAGGTAGTTTTTCATTTATCACAAGGTGATGTGTGGAAAATCGCAGACCATCCGGATCAACAAAAATATCCAGGTCAAAAAATCTACTTTGTTATCATTGAAGATTATATTTGCATGGTCCCCCATGTTATCCAGGAAGGATACGTATTTTTAAAAACAATTATCCCGAGTAGAAAAGCTACAAAGGCATATCAAAAAGAACAGGGAGGACAAAAATGAAATACGATGAAGAAGAAAAAGACATCATAGATGCTTATGAAAGTGGAAAAATGAAACTTTCTAAACCATCGAAAAAGGAGTTAGAAAATATTAAAGCTATAGCCAAAAGTACTTTTAAAAAGGACAAAAGAATCACAATAAGACTTTACGACCATGATTATAAAGGGATTCAAAAAAAAGCATTGGAAATGGGTATCCCATATCAAACTCTAATCTCAGCTATGATTCACCGATACATCGAGGGGGAATTAATATCAAAGGATGGATGACATCACAATGCACCTGATCAGCTACAATTCAATGGGTGTCAGGCCTACATGCGATAGATGTAAACTGTGTAGGTCTGACACTATTGAGTATTTATTTTTGCCCTGTCCCCCTTTTATACCCTCTCCAGCTCAGGTCTTTTCCAGCCTGGTCTTAGGCCGGCTGACAACTCACTCGCCTTTGATCTTAGAAAGCCTGTTTTGAGGTTGAAAACGTGCTTCTAAGTTCAATTTCAGGGCCGATTTATCGCAATTATCACAAGATTTTAAATCCTTGGCTTGGTCCGACCTAAATCCATTGGTCCGGCCAAAGGCGGTTACTGGAAAATAATAAAGGAGTAGTCTATGGGAAATGTCGGTGATATTGAACGAATCACGCAGGACTACTTGGTAAAATTGTTCAAATAAAAATTGGATTACACTTAGCTGGTCAACTGGGAAGCTGTCCCCGATTAGTCATCCGTCCGGCCTGTTAGCATTCAATGAACATTTTGTAAGGATTCTGTTAGGAAACTGACTGCACCACGGACAGGAGTCCCTCCTTTATTTCTTCGATTTTATCGTCTCCGTGGATTTTCTGGCCCCCGGCATCTCTGACATAAAAGACCCCGGTCATCTTTTCCTGATCGTTGTTGAGTTTGGCGAATCTGATATCAAGACCGAGTGCGAAGACCTGTTTTGCCAGGTCATAAAGCAATCCGACCTGCTCTTCTGATCTCACCTCAATGACCGTAAAAAAGTCGGAAGCTTCATTGTTGATGTCCACTTTTCCGGCCCCGGAGATCAGGTGTTTCTCTTTGGCTAAGGTCATCCGTTCCTTCCTACTGATCAACTCATCTAACGGGAGTTGCTCATCCAAGGCCAGAACAATCTCTTTGCGGATCTTTTCCCACCTTTCCTTTTCATGGTATGGATCAAGCGGATTGGTCACCTCATAAACGTCTAATGCCAGGCCGTTTTTCAGGACAAAAATATTTGCAGACAGGACCTTAATGTTATTGAGAGTAAAGACCCCCACCATTTTGCTGAAAAGACCGGGTCTGTCATGCACGCACTGGATTACCCTTGTTACAGGTGCATCTTGCAGTTTTTGTAATGTCCACGAAAATTTCCTTTCCCCAAGGGTCAAGGCCAGGCGAAAATGCTGGGAGATGGCTTCTGCGGGTGTGTTGAGAAAATATCGTGACGGTGCCTGGTCCATGATATGAAAGATGTTTTTTTCTCCGAAATCACGCGCCAGCATATCCATGACTATCCTTTTTTTTGCCTCAATCTTCTCTGTCGCATCAGGTGTAGCCAGGACCCCCCTGTCCAGGATACGTCTCACCTTGAAAAATAATTCGATAAGCAGCATGATTTTCCAGTCGCTGCTTGCCATGGGACCGGTTGCAATGCTGTCGGCAACCGCCAGGAGAAACAGCATCCCGAGCAGATCATGATCCTTGATGGTCTGTGCCACCTGAACAGAGGTTTTTTCCTCGCCCAGGTCCCTGCGCTGGGAAGTTCGGGCAAGCAACAGGTGATGTTTTACGATAGAAGAAATGACATCGATGGCATCATCCCGGATATCCAGCCTTTTCAATATTCCCGGAACCATTTCGGCGCCCTTTTCCGAGTGATCTCCCTTGCTCCCCTTTCCGATATCATGAAGGAGAGCGGCTAAGAAAAGCCGATCGGCATGTTTCAATTCTCTGAAAACCTGCTCAAAAAGGGGCCATCTGTCGTTATAGGCCCCTCTTGAAATTTCACTGATTATCTCTAATGCCTTTAGTGAGTGCAGGTCCACTGTCCTGACGTGATAATAACCAAACTCTGCCAGGTTTCTGATCCTCTTGAATTCGGGTATAAAAATGCCTATCAGGCCGATCTCGAGAGCCAATCTGATGATCTTCGGGTTGGCCGGGTTCAAGATCATATCCAGGAACAGTCCTTTAGCCTCAGGCAAAATGACAAGCTCCCTGCCCTTTGCCGCGATCTTTTTTCTTGCATCCCAGATAAACCCGGAGCCCAAAAAAAGGCCCCGCTGGTTTGCTTCACACATGGCCACAAGAATCAACAAGGAATTCTCTTTTAAGAGCCCTTCTTGTTTCAACACTATATTCCCTTTTGTAACCTGAAATTCCTGGGGAAGGTCTTGCGGAGTTGTTTCCAGGGACAAGGGGTTGATGACATCCAGGGCCTTTACCTGGAATTCCTCGTACCCGTAACGGATACGGTTCAGATGCAGATAGAGGTCCTTGAGGAATTTTTCCAGCCCCTCACCATGAGGGCCGTCCTGATATCCAAGGAGGTTGGATAATTCTTTCTGAAAGGGGAGCAAAAGGCGGTCTTCTTTCCGCCCTGTAAGGATGTGCAGGTGATTCCTAACCTTTAAGAGAAAGCCTTTCGAATGGCTCAGCTTGTCTAAACCGAAATGGGAGAAAACAGCGAATCGCCTGATCTGGCTAAGGCGTTCGCACCCAAAATAGGCCCTGGCCATCCAGGCCATAAAATGGAGATCACGGAGTCCGCCGGGCCCGTCTTTAATATCAGGCTCAACAAAGTAGTCTTCACTGCCGTATTTTTCCTCTCTTTTCTCTTGATGGATCAAAAACTGTTTGAGCAATGAATTCTTTTCCCGATTGATCCTCGACCAGAAGGCCACCTCGAAAAGACGGAAAAAGGCTCGTGAACCCAGGAGGAATCGGGCATCCATTACCGAGGTAAGGACCCGGAAATCATTTCTGCTCAGGCGGATACATTCCTGGACCGTCAGGATGGAGTGTCCAACCTCTAATTTGGCATCCCATAAGGGATAGAGTGCACGAGGTATAATCTCGTTCATCTCCGGCGAGAGCCTGCCCTGGTGGACGACCATAAGGTCCACGTCAGACCCGAAGCAGAGCGCACGCCTGCCATAACTGCCTAAAGCTATTACTGCAAATACATCCTTCCGGTCCGCCCTGATCTTATCTCGCAGCCCGGCCTCAAAGAACAGGGAACGAATAAACCGGTCCATGAGATCGGCATACCTGTGAGTTGTGCGAATGCCTGATGCCTGCTTGAGGTCCTTCTCAATCAGGACTTTCCTTGATTCAAGAAAGCTTTGAACAATCTGTTGTGACGAGTCCAAGGTTTCAGATGGCGTCCCGGTCCTCTTCGCCGGTTCGTATACGAATAGCCTTTTCCACGGGAAGGACAAATAGTTTTCCGTCTCCTATTTGACCCGTATAGGCTTGCTCTTTGATAGTCTCAACCACCCTCGGAACCATGTCGGCAGGAACAACCACCTCGATTTTGATCTTGGGCAGAAAATCCACCACGTATTCCGCACCCCGGTAGATTTCCTTATGCCCTTTCTGTCTCCCGAAGCCCTTGACTTCCGAGATGGTAATGCCGCTGACACCTAATTTCAGGATGGCATCTTTGACGTCGTCCAACTTAAA
>JAIOSR010000513.1 GCA_021107495.1 Desulfobacterales bacterium
ATTTCGCTAAAAGGCGTCATGCCTCTTTCGGAAACTCTTGATCACTTAGGCATCTTGTGTGAGGATCTCTCAGGTATCGATCCTTTGATGCATGTCCTGGACGACGGCTGGAGTTCTGATACTGCGCTGAAAGGCGAAGGGAACCCTGTGCTCGGGGTACCTGATGGTCCGTATCTCAATCTGGCAACCCCTCATGGCCTTAAGTACTTTGAAATGACTGTAGAAAGTCTAATTAAAAAGGGGTTCGAAATAAAGCGCATCACCACCCTTTCGAATATTGACGAAATAAATGACAATCATCTTAATCTTATGCACGCGGAAATAGCAAGGTCACATGCCTCATGGTATGAACAGTATGGTAACCTTTATAGCACCAAGATGAGTGAAGGATTTAAGAAAGGAAGCATGATAGATAATGAGGGGATTGAAAAGCTCAAAAAGGAGACCATCAAGTTTCGGATGAAGGTGGAGGAGGAAATGAAATCGGAAGGGATTGATGCGTGGATTTGTCCTCCAACTATGGATAGTGCCGATGAAGGACTGAGTAGCACCGGTAGCCCGATTATGAATTTTTCATGGACCCATGGGGGTCTCCCGTGTTTATCACTGCCATCCATTAAAGATGAAGCCGGGATGCCGCATGGCATTCAATTAGTCGGATACTTCATGAAGGACGAGGAACTCGTCGCTTCCGTACAGGGACTATATGATACCTTAAATGAAGGTTAGGGAATTTGGGCAGGTATGGTTTATTTTTTGCTTGTATGCTCCAGAACCATAACTGCCTGAGACTATCTCCGGAAATATCTGTTGTTAGCTTGCAGGAAAGAGGAAAAATAGCGCATTTGTCTATATCGAGTAAGGAGATAACATGGATGATTTGATCGACGGTCCTCCCGCGAATCCCATCAAAATACAAGATACCAGCTTCAGAGACGGCCATCAGTCCCTGCTGGCAACGCGTTTAAGAACAGAGGACATTATTCCCATAGCCGAGAGGATGGACGAGGTTGGCTTTTGGGCGATGGAAGTATGGGGAGGGGCCACATTCGATGCCATGCATCGTTTTCTGGGAGAGGATCCCTTCGAACGGTTGCGGACCTTGAAGCAGTATATGAAAAAAACGCCTTTCACCATGCTGTTAAGAGGGCAAAATCTCCTGGGGTACCGACATTACGCAGATGATGTTGTTAGACTTTTTGTGGATAAGACCTGCGAGGCCGGCATGGATATCTTTCGGGTCTTTGATGCCTTAAACGATTTCCGAAACATCGAAACAGCAGCGGAAAGAGTGAAAGCGAACGGTAAGCACTTCGAAGGAGCTGTCCTGCTTACTTTATCCGGTAATAGGTTTGGAGGAGAGGTGTTTACCCTTGATTATTATATCAATAAAGGTAAAGAGCTCCAGGATATGGGTGCGGATACCGTCTGTTTCAAAGACATGGGCGGTATTATGAACCCCTTGGATGTAGGGCTGCTTATCAGGACACTCAAGGAGGAACTCACTGTTCCCATCCATTTTCATGCCCACTGCACGAGCGGGATGGCTTCCATGGGATATCTAGAAGCAATCAGGGCCGGCGTGGATATAGTGGACACCTGTTTGGCCCCATTTGCCTTTCGGGCCTCTCAACCGGCTGTGGAGACCATGGTCGCGACCCTTTCCGGCACAAATAGAGACCCGGGCTTTGATCTCAATCTTCTTCTTGAAATGGATGAATATTTGGAAGGAATTGCCCCCAAATATCGTGACTATGCAGCCAAGCACAGGATGTCTGTTGTCGACACAGAAGTTATTGTGCACCAGGTCCCAGGCGGTATGATTTCCAATCTTGTGAACCAGCTAAAGGAAGCTAATGCACTAGACCGTTTGCCAGAAGTTTACAGGGAAGTGAGCGTCACCAGAAAGGACCTTGGAATGCCGCCCTTGGCTACGCCCACGAGTCAGATCGTCGGTGTCCAGGCGGTTTTAAACGTCCTGTTCGGCAGATACAAAATCGTGACAAACGAAGTAAAAGACCTTGTATACGGCCTTTATGGGAGGACACCTTTCCCTGTGGATCAGGAAGTACAAAAAAAAGTGCTCAAGGGTTATAAAAAAGGTGAAACACCGATCACCGGCCGTCCTGCCGATTATTTGGAGCCTGAATTGGAGTCAGCAAGGAAGAAGGTCGGAGATCTTGCCAAGGATGATTATGATTTTCTTATCTATGCATTGTATCCTTCAACAGGGGAAAGATTCCTGCGATGGAAGTATGGTCTCGAAGAAAAACCCGAAGAGATCAAACCGAAGACACTCGAAGACATTCGAAAAGAAGATGACGCCATGGCTGCAGCGATAGAGAAAATTTGCGCAACACAATAAAGGATAACGAATAACGACTCGCATATGGATTTGTTGGTATGCCTTAGAGGAATAACTAGATGATAGAAATACGATTCCACGGGCGCGGAGGTCAGGGAGCGGTTACCGCAGCTGAAATCCTGGCCAAAGCGGCTATCTCAGAAGGAAAATATGCCCAGGGGTTCCCCAATTTTGGAGCTGAGCGCAGGGGGGCCCCTGTTATGGCATTCCTACGGATTTCGGAGAAGCCCATATATATCCGAGAACGGATTGATACCCCTGACGTGGTGG
>JAIOSR010000527.1 GCA_021107495.1 Desulfobacterales bacterium
GGACAGGGTTTCAGCCCGAATAAAGCCCTTTTGCATGTCCGTATGCACTGTGCCGGCGGCCTCTATGGCCGGAGTACCCGCGGTAATGGACCAGGCCCTCACCTCATCCGAGAGGACAGTAAAAAACGAGATGCGGTTCAAGACCCGATAAGATTTCTTTATGACACGATCAAGAGCGGATTCCTGGATATTATAGGCATCAAGGAATTCTTTCGCCTCGTCAGGCGACATTGATGCTATATCCATCTCAAGTCGGGCCCTCACTGCCAACATTTCCACATTATCCGGTTTTTGATCCCATTCCGGAAATGTCTCGTCTTCATCCTCGTTGTTTACGATCACGAGCATGGGTTTTGCAGAGAGAAAAGTAAATCCCTTGAGCGCGGGTTCCAGAGCTAATGCCGGCGCGTTACGGAGCGGTTCCCCTTTTTCCAGGAGTTCGCAGCAGGATTTTAAAAGAGAGGCCTCTTCTCCCTGGGGTTTTTTACCCCTTTTCAGGTCCAGTTCGATTTTTTCAATCCGTTTTTCCGCTACAACAAAATCACTCAGTATCATCTCTTCTTCAAGCTGCCGGAAGTCCTTCTCGGGTATTGGTAAAGGACCTCCGGGCGTCTGAAAATTCCTTACCACGTGCAAGAGTGCGTCGCATATTCGAATCTGGTTCCAGGCGCCTCCTTCCGACCCGGAAGAAGATGATGAAGGTATATCCGAGGGGAGCAGGTATTCAATTTTGGTATAAGTCGTTTTTTTGGGCTTGTATAGTTGATTCAGGAAATCAACGCGTTCGTCACGGACCGTAACCGTGGCGATTCTCGTGTCCGTGCGTGAAGATGCGCGAGCTTCTTTTTCACCCCTTGCCCCGGTGAGAGCGGCAAAGACGGTTGATTTACCTGATTGGGGAAGCCCTAAGACACCTAATTTCATCGTATGAAATGTCCTTTTTTTCAATCGGCGAAGCTGTGTTGATCAAACACGTGAACCGATTGTATGACCTTTATCATTCCGGCCATTGAAAATCAATTAGGTTCTTCTCCACTAAAAACCTCCTTTTGCCTTTCTCAGTAGAATATAAATCGCCCCTGTCCCACCGTCGTAGGGCATGGCAGTAGAAAATGCCAGGACAATTTTTTTGATAGGCCCCCTGCTCAACCAGAGGGGCAATCGTTCCTTCAACACCGGTATGTGGTCCTCGGAATTAAGGCCCCGGCCGTGAACCACGAGCACGCATCTCAATCCAAGCCGGTTGCTTTGAAGGAGAAAATCCCTGATTCTTATCTCTGCATCCTGCTTTGTCAGCCCGTGGAGATCCACATAATCCTGGACCGGGAACTGGCCTTTTTTAAGTTTATTCATCAGTTTTCTGTTGAACCCATGCACGGAGCCCTCAATATATTCGTCACTGAAGGTAATGTCCATTTCAGCCGCCCCGCTCACCAGATCGGAGAGGTGCGTCATTACTTCCAGCTCGTCATCCCTGACCGGATGTGCAGGCTTCATATTGGGGTTGGGGATCCGTGTAACCGTTTTTCTGCTTCCTGACAGGGGTTTGACATCTGACATGGCTTCAAGGAAATATCCGGCTTCATCCGGCTCTCGATCAGGTTCAGGCGCTATTTTATTTTCAGGTCCTTTAAGGGCTTCCTCGCCTTTCTTCTTTAGTGGGGCAAGCCCGTTAAATGCCTTATTGAAGACCTCGGGCCCTTTCTTCGTCTCCTTTTGACTTTGGGTCTGCCTTTTTCTTTTTTTCCTGCGTGCCATGTCCGACCCTCTCATATTTTTTCTTGAAAACCGGGTAAGCGGAAATTAGCTTGAAATTCGAGTCGAAAATTTATTATAAACTGACTTGAGCGGTTCGTAAATCGCTAAATCTAACGAATTCAAAAGGGTTGGGCATGGCAAAAATTGATGATTACAAGACAGCCGTTGAGCTGGGTAAAAAGGGTTTGAAGGATAAAAACCCAAAGAGAATAGCAGACCGGAGCGGGGCCGATTTTGAGGCGGATTCAGAGGGAAAATCCACCCTGACAATGAATTTTTTGAATAAAAAGGTGGTCATTACCTGGCCCGACCTTGCGTTTTACTTCAGGGAATCCGAAGAAGAATTGCCCATTCAGCAACAGATTTTGCTGCTTCATTACCTCAATGGGGCTTCAGGAGCAAAGATAACCGGCAAATGGATTGCGTATCAGGAAGTGCCTGACGGCAAATTCTATCTGGATGCCTTTATTAGGAGGGCCAAAAATCCCATGGTCCAGGGATTTGGGCATAGACCCGAGTTGCTGGTAAAACTGGCAACAGAGGTCTATGGTGCAAGGCCCCTGAATGAAGGGGACGTATCGGTAGAGGTACTGGCTCTGCCAATGGTTCCTGTGGCCTTGATTCTCTGGAAAGGGGACGATGAATTTCCACCGGAGGGGACTATACTCTTTGACCGGAGTATTTCAGGGATACTTTCAGCAGAGGATATTGCCTGGTTGGCCGGGATGATTATCTATCCGCTTATGGGAATGGCAGGGTAGCCTTGAGCGGAATGTCTCCATGGCGGACTTTTAGAAAAACGTTTGTTGATGAAATTCCAAAGGAGATGAAATGCCGGATGAAAAGCCATTGGTGGGTGTTGTCATGGGGAGCACGTCTGATGCCGACGTGATGAAGGGCTGTGGGGATATCCTTCGGGAACTTGGAATACCTTATGAGATGAAGGTGCTGTCGGCGCACCGGACGCCCGATCAGACAAGGGATTATGCCATGTCAGCGACCGGTCGTGGTATTGAGGTGATAATTGCGGGGGCGGGCTGGGCCGCGCATTTGGCCGGATTCATAGCCGCCAATACCATACTGCCGGTCATCGGGATACCTATAGATTCTTCGCCTTTAAAAGGAAATGACGCCCTTTTGTCCACGGTTCAGATGCCTCCCGGTATTCCCGTTGCCACGGTGGCCGTGGGAAGCGGGGGAGCGAAAAATGCGGCCGTTCTGGCCGCACAGATTCTGGCATTGAAATACAAACCCATTTCGGAAAAACTTCAGGGTTATCGTAGGGCATTAACGCAAAAGGCCATGGAAATGGCAGACGCCTGGACGGAAGCGGACTGACTTTTTACGAGGTGATCAAGATATAAGCACGACAATATTTTCACATAGTTGGTAAAGGGGGATAAAATGGCAGGGGAATACGTATACAACCTGGCCAGCGAAGAGACCTATGAAGACGGTCAGACTATCATCAAAGAGGGAAGCCCCGGAGATTGGGTCTATGTTATCCTGTCCGGGTCCGTGGAAATTTCCAAGATCATTCGAGGGAAGAAATGCGTTATAGAGGTATTACAGACCGATGAAGTTTTCGGGGAACTCGGGTTCATAGGGGGTAATAAAAGAACCGCGACCGCCTGCGCTGTCGGAGCGACGACGCTCGGTATCATTGACCGGGAATTCCTTGAGAAAGAATACAACCAGCTCTCCGGACAGTTCAGGAGTATTCTTGAGACCGTGACCCGGCGGTTTCAAAGAATCCTTGAAAGGCTGTATGAACAAGGCGGCAGGTCAGAACCCAGGGTGCCAAAGGTCCTGTCAATAACATACAAGGAACGTGAGGCCTTTATTAGTGCCTACACAGCCAATGCGAGCAGCGGCGGGCTCTTCATAAAGATGGAAAAACCGCTTAAGGTCGGATTTCAGTTTATTCTCAAGCTACAGCTTCCGGGTGTGCCCAATCCCCTTCAGCTCAAGTCAGAAGTGCGCTGGGCGCGATCACAGGAAAAGGCCCAGCCCGGCGAGTCGACCGGAATGGGCATCCAGTTTCTTGAAATTTCAGAGAATGATACCCGGGTTCTGAAAGAATGCCTTGTGGCCCCGGAGCCGAACAAGTAAGTTCAGCGCTAAACTTCCGTGGCGGCGCGCACAAGATCCAGCGCCCGCTGAACCCCTGCCGTTGGGATCATGCTGCATCCCTTGGCCGGCCGAATATGCCAGCCATCTTCCAGTTCAACTATTTCAATCCAGAAATTCTGGAGCAGGTTGTCCTCCCCCACTACGGATCTGACCATCCCTTTTCGTTGTTCCGGGTCGTACAGAAACGCTTTAAAGTCCACCATGATCCCGCCCCGACCATTTATGGGTTTGAAGTTTTTTGGGTTAAAATGATCCACACAATGGGTTATCAATGCTGTTTCCTCCTTTGACGTGATTTCCATATGCCTGCGTTTGACCAACCGCAATTCAAAAAACCGCTGTTGTCCCAATCCCTGCCATTTCCGTTCGTACTTGGTCAAAAAACGTGGGGGTATGGATTGCGTGTGAGGTTCAAATCCGGTCCCTGAAACCTGAGTCAGGATCCAATCAAAATAGGGCTGATCATCGGTAACGATCAAGAACTCACCGTCATCAATTAATCTGCTGTTTAATAATTTCAGGAAGTCATGTGTAAAAAGGCGATGTTTCAAATGTCTTTTTTTGGGCCAGGGACAGGGAAAAAGGGCCCAGGCACGGCCCAATGATTTTTCAGAAAACATCCTTTCAAAGCAAACCCGAACATCTGCCCGTATGACTCTCACATTTGGCACACCGGCTATGGCTATTTTTCTGAGGGCACGGCGGACCAGGACCCAGGCCACTTCAATGCCCACAAGGTCATTTTCAGGATTTTCCCGTGCCCGGCGCACAAGGAAATCCCCCAGGCCAAAGCCTATTTCCACCTCAAGCCCGGCAGAACGTCCAAATATGTTTTGCCATTCAATGGGGCGCTTTTCATTTTTCCATAGGATAAAGGGCTCAAGAGAAAGATATTTGGCTTTCATGTGTATAGTAGACAACTCCATTTTTGTGTTTATTATTAAACCATTTCCTGATAAGAGAACAATAAATAAAAAAATCAAAAGAGGCAATCTACTATGTAGGTGTAAGTCCTAACTAAATTCAGGGATCCGACCTGCCCTCCCCCATGAAGATGGATTTAACTGAATTTTTGAGAAGTTACCGGCAGGTTGTCAAATTACCTGAAAACAGGGTCATAAGGTTAATAGAGAAAGGAGCAAGACATGCCATCAAAGAGCAAAGCGTCAAGACTGAATCAAAAGGTTGTTTTGGAGAATAAGCTTGAACAGAGATTGACTGTTTTAGCTGAAAAAGGACTTAAACCGACAGAGATTTCCAGAGATGCCGATATCAAGGGCACAAGGGCAAAGATAAGGAAAACAAACGCGAGGCTAAACGCCATCTCTGCCCTGGAAAAAAAGGCGGAGGAAATGGCCAGGATCAAGGCTGAAAAGGCGGCCGCCCCTAAAGAGGATAAGGGCAAGAAAAAGAAAGTGACGGAAGAACAGGCAGGTAAGAGCAAACGCCAGCAGAAAAAAAAGAAGAAAAAGGAAAGCAAGGAAAAAGCTGAATCATAGATCGCGGGTTTACATAAATATCAATTCTGATGGACTCTTAAAAAGTCGCCCTTCGCCTTTCTAAGAGTCCATCACCTTTAACGGAAATTTTTGAGCTATTAAATCAAAGTGTTTATCACGGTGCAGGATTAATGCTTTTTTTTCAATACAGAGGAGCGCGATATAGGTATCAATCAACGGTACAGCAATCCCTTTTCCAAATAAGCCAAAGGAAAACAGTGACAATTTTTCCCAAAATTCCTCAGGTACAGGGAAATATTCCAGCCCTTTCAACAGTCCGTTTAATCGATTGTATTCCTTTTTGTTTTTAGTACCCTTCAAAAGCTCTGTTTTTATGATTCCCGGAAGCAAGATTCGGCCATTAAGGATCAAGTCTTTTACAAGATTACCTAATTCCTTATCACTCTGAGGCCGAAAAGATTCTATCCAGGCGGAAGTATCTATAATAACTTTATCCATCTTTCCTCATTTCTTCGAGTTCATCGAGGGAATACCCAAATTCATAATTTCCTATAAGAGCGGCTAATTTTTCCCTCCTTTTTGCCTCAAGAAAGGTCTTTATTGCTAAAACAACGGCTTCCTTTTTGACCCGTGTCTGGGCTTCTTTCAGAAGCTCATTCATCAAGTCGTCCTGTATATCTATTAAAGTCTTCATTAGCCCCTCCATTTATATATATAAAAAAAGCTAAACGATATATATCCGGATATTTACTTTGTGTCAAGGTCACTCTTGTCCAAAATCGGTTTTGGTTACGCACAACGATTTGCGACAAAAATCTTCTCAAAACATTCCACAAATAAAGCCCCCCTTTCTAAAGGGGAATTTAGCATGAAATCAAGCGGGAATTGCAGTTCATTCTGAGAGGATACTGCCATCTCATAGCAATATGTAGTTAAGGCCGGTTACTCCAAACCCATATATTGCGCTCAACCCCGCCTTAAGAATTCCCAAGTAGTTCATTTCTCAACGTTTTTTTTCTTGACAAGTGTCACAAAGTGGGATAAAGTGCCATAAATTCCCAAGGAAAGGACTCATGTTCAGAGGACGATCAAGACATACCCTTGACAGCAAGGGCCGTTTAGCCATCCCCGCAAGATTCAAAGAGGTGTTAGCTCAGGGTGATGACGATGGTCTGGTTGTGACCAATCACGACACCTGTTTGTGGGCCTTTGCCAGGAAAGACTGGCAGGTAATCGAAGAAAAGGCGGCCAATCTTCCCCAATTCAATCGCGCTGCCAATACTTATCTCAGATATTTTATCTCAGGGGCCGTTGAATGTCCCATCAAACAGGGAAGAATAACCCTCCCTCTTGATTTGCGGGAAATTGCATTACTGCGCAAAGAGGTAGTGCTGGTCGGGGAACTGAAAAAATTTGAGATATGGGACAAGGACAGGTGGGAGGAAGAATTTAAGCGGGCCAGGAAGAACTTTCCGGATGACAGTCAGACCCTTTCGGAATTAGGCATTTAGGGGGTTAGGACCTTGGATTATCCCCATCGCCCGGTTCTTGTCCGGGAAGTCGTCAAATATCTTGTTGCTGTCCCGGACGGAACATACGTAGACGGCACCGTTGGTAACGGGGGGCACAGTCTGGCCATAGGTAAGGGTTTGACAGGAAAGGGCAGTTTGATCTGCATAGACAGGGACGCGGACGCCGTGGCCATCTCAAAGAAAAGACTGACCCCTTTTGGCAGAAGAATTTCCGTTATCAGGGCAAGCTATGCTGACCTGGACCAGGTCCTCATGGAACTGGAAGTCGAGAAAGTCGATGGCGTCTTACTGGACCTCGGCATGTCATCCTCCCAGCTTGAGGAATCGGGAAGGGGTTTCAGCTTTTTGAGGGATGAACCCCTTGACATGAGAATGGACACTGATAACAAGGTCACCGCCCGGGATCTGGTAAACAGTCTGTCCCCAAAGGAACTTGAAAGCATATTGAAGAAATATGGTGAAGAAAGAAGGGCCAAGTCAATTGTAAGGGCCATTGTAAGGGCGCGTGAAAAAGAGCCCATTGAAACTTCTTTCCGGTTAGCGGGCCTTATTAAATCGGTTTCACCTCCTTCTTATGGTTCAAAGGTCAAACACCCCGCTACCCGGACATTTCAGGCATTTAGAATAGCGGTAAACAGAGAACTGCAAAATATAGAGGTATTCCTGAACAAAGTTCCGTACCTTTTGGCGAAGGGGGGAAGACTGGTGATTCTGTCCTACCATTCGCTTGAAGACAGATGCATCAAGAAGGCCATGTTTGAGTGGGAAAAGGGGTGTACGTGTCCACCGGACTTTCCCCAATGTGTCTGCGGAAAGATCCCCACGTTCAAGCGTCTTTTCAAAAAGGGATTAAGACCGGACAAAGGGGAAATTGATGAGAACCCGAGGGCTCGTAGCGCCGTAATGCGTGCGGCAGAAAGGATTTAGCCATGACAAGACCTGAGAAAGTGGCAAAAATGTTTCATTCACGAAACGACAGGACAGGGGTTCGGATCAATAATTCACGGGTCAAAAGGCATGAATTTCATGTGACCCGAAAACAGATTTTTTTGATCATAATTCTTCTGTTTCTCTTCATGGGAAGCAGCATCGGTTACGTCTGGTCAACCTTTGAAAGCACCCAGATAGGTTATGAACTCAGCCAGTTTCAAAAGGAAGAGATGAGGCTGAGAGAGACGAACCGAAAGCTTAAGCTGGAATTAGCCCTTTTAAAGTCGCCCCAAAACCTGGAGGTTATGGCCACCCAAAAACTGGGGTTACGCCAGCCCTCTCCCAAACAGATTATTGTCTTGCAATGAAGGTCAATGAGAAAAAAGGGATTAGATTCCGTGTATATCTTGTGGCCGCATTTTTCCTGCTCGGCATGGGGACCTTATTGGCCAGGGCCTACCAGCTTCAGGTCCTTAATAGGGATCGTCTGGCCTTCATCGCCCATAAGGGTTATGTCGGGACCATAAAACTCCCCCCAAAACGCGGCACAATATATGAAAGAGATGGAAACGAACTGGCACTTAGTATCGAAGTTGGTTCGGTTTACGCACATCCGAGACAGATTGAGGACAAAAATAATACCGCTAAACAACTGTCGCGGGTCTTGGGGGAAAGACGGCAAAAGATCCTCAAGCTTATAAAAAGCAATCGCTCCTTTGTTTGGATAAAAAGAAGAATCGAATCGGGTCAGGCTAAGCAGGTAAGCGCACTTGAGCTGAAGGGCGTGAGCACAACGACCGAAACCAAACGTTACTATCCGGGCAAGGAGATTGCGGCCCACCTGATTGGCTTCGCGGGGAATGAAAATCAGGGTCTTGAAGGCATTGAGAAAAAATACGAGAAACTGTTAATCGGATCTCAATACAGTCTTATCCAGATGCGCGACGCATTGGGCAGGCAGTTTTCCATCAGCAGGCCTATCCCTTCCGGCCACGAGATGAGCGGTCTGGTCCTCACCATCGATAAAGATATCCAGTATAAGGCCCAGCAGGCCCTTCAAAGAGCAGTAGAAAAAACGAAAGCCAGGGCCGGTCACTGCCTGGTCGTGAATCCGGAAACAGGAGAAATCCTTGCCATGGCTGTGGTGCCGGAATTTAATCCCAATATTTTTTCCAAATACAGGCCGTATCAATGGAGAAACCGTACCATCACGGATTGTTATGAGCCCGGCTCCACCATGAAGGCATTTCTTTTGGCCGCATGCCTGGAGGAAGCGGTTGTAACACCCTATACAAATTTTGATTGCGAACATGGGAAATACAAAATCGGGTCACGCACGATCCACGATACCCACAAATACGGTGTGTTGACCGTTTCGGACATTATTGTTCATTCAAGCAATATCGGCGCAATCAAGATCGGCAATAAGCTTGGGTATAAAAGGCTTTATGCGTATACAAAAAAATTCGGGTTTGGCAAAAAAACAGGCGTTAACCTGATAGGCGAACGAAACGGGTTTGTCAGGTCGCCCAAAAAGGCCAGGCGGGTTGATAGGGCCACGGTCTGTTTTGGACAGGGAATGACCACTACGTCTCTGCAACTGGTGATGGCAATGGCCGCTATTGCCAATGGCGGCAAATTGATGCGCCCTTACGTGGTCAAGGCGGTCGTAGATGAATCGGGAAGGGTTATCAAAGAGACCTACCCTAAGGTAGTCAGAAGGGTCATTTCGCCACGCACGGCCAAAAAAGTCGCCAAGATTCTCGAGGGTGTTGTAAGCAAAGAGGGAACGGGGCCGAAAGCGGCCATCAAAGGATTCAAGGTTGCTGGTAAAACCGGAACTGCCCAGAAGGTGGACCCGAAGACCGGGACCTATTCCAGGACAAAAGATGTTGCCACCTTTGTGGGCTTTGCGCCGGCGGATCAGGCAAAACTGGTAATTCTGGTCATGATCGATGAACCCAAAGGCATACCCTATGGCGGAGTGGTAGCCGGGCCCGTATTCAGTGAGGTTGGGCTATGGTCCCTGAATCACCTTCGGGTCAATCCCCAGACCGAATTTGTGGATAAGGGCACTTATGTCGAACAAAACACGGATAAGCTCTCAAATCGCGGCCCACTAAAGGCGAAACAGCCACCGGTCAAAGTGGAGGCTGGATTTCTTCCCGATTTCAGCGGCCTCGCAATGAGAGAGGTCCTCAAAAAAGGAAGGTCATTAGGATTAAAAGTGGTCCTGAAAGGAACAGGTCTGGCCGTCCGGCAGGAGCCGGGCCCCGGGGCGCCCCTAAAAAAAATTAGTTCAATAAAAGTCAGCTTCAGCCCGCCGACCTGAACTGTTCAAGGGCTGAGTGATATTGCAACTCATTGCAAGGGCTAACGTATTACCAAATACCAACAGAGAATAGGATGCGGCTGGGGCAATTAATTAAAGGGTTAGACATTCATGATTTCCGCGGTGATCCTGAATTGGAGATCAAGGGACTTGCCTATGACTCCCGTTTAGCAGGCAAAGGGTATTTGTTTGTTGCCTTGAAGGGGCAAACCCTTGACGGCCATGCCTTTATGAAAGATGCGGTTCAACACGGGGCAGTGGCACTGGTTGCGGATGAATTCCAGGAGTTTTATGGAGAGACTGCCATGGTTCGGGTTCGGGATGCGCGTGAGGCCCTGTCCGCACTTTCCGTTAAATTTTATAATGAGCCATACAAAGGCATCAACCTGACAGGGATTACCGGCACCAACGGAAAGACTACTACCAGCTACCTGCTGGAATCAATTCTTTTAGCGGCAGAAAAAAGGCCGGGTGTTATCGGAACCATCAATTACAGGTCTCCGGGGAGGACATTGGGTGCATCGATGACCACGCCGGAGTCCCTGGATCTTATGCGTATACTGCGCAATATGGCGGATGAGGGCGTAACGGACGTGGTCATGGAGGTCTCTTCACATGCCTTAGACCAGGGAAGGGTCAGGGATTGTCCTTTCCGCACAGTCATTTTCACAAATTTCAGCAGGGACCACTTAGATTACCACGGGTCCATGGAGAAATATTTCGAGGCAAAATGCATTCTTTTTCAAGACCTAAAAAAATGGGGCCCAAAACATTTTACCAAGGCGGTTATCAACTCAGATGACCCGAAAGCGAAAGACCTGACAGAGTTGATCAATGTTCCCATTGTTACTTATGGCCTCGGAAGGGACTGTGATGTCAGGGCCGAGGATGTTCGAGTGACCAGGGCCGGGCTTACGGCCAGATTGATAAGCACTGTGGGAGAAACCGGTATCAAGTCCGGGCTCATCGGTGATTTTAACATTTATAACATCTTAGCCGCTGCAGCCGCCGCCCTGTGCATGGATTTAGATTTAAAGCAGATAGTATCGGGTATAGAAGAACTCAAGGGCGTCCCGGGCCGGCTGGAATTAGTAAAAAACAGCCGCTCATTGGCCATTGTCGTGGATTATGCCCACACGCCTGATGCCCTTTTAAAAGCATTGCAGGCCGTTAAACCGCTTGTAAAGGGGAGACTTATCACCCTGTTCGGATGCGGGGGTGATCGTGACAAAGGGAAAAGGCGGGAGATGGGCCGGGTTGCAGGAGAACATAGTGACCTGCTTTTTATTACATCGGACAATCCCCGGACCGAGGAACCGTCTGCCATTGCATCCCAGATCGAGAAAGGCGTTAATGATTCAGGCCTGAAGAAGCTGCTCAATGTGTCCGGAAATGGCCTCACCGGGTCAGGATACATTCTCGACCTTGACCGGCGGAACGCCATTCGAACGGCGGTTTCCGTGGCTGATAAAGATGATCTTCTCTTGATTGCCGGAAAGGGCCATGAGGATTACCAGATCATCGGAATGGACAGGAAAAATTTTGATGATCGAAAGATTGCGGCCGAGGCCGCATCACAGGAGGCCTGAATGCCGCCGGCCTGGGGTCAAATAACGACAGGGGAAATCCTTTCTCCAACAAAGGGAAAAAGGATTTCAGGAAATTCAGGAACCGTTCTGTCGGGGATAAGTACTGATTCGAGAAACATAAATCCGGGAGAGCTTTTCTGGGCATTGAAAGGTGAAAGATTTGACGGCCATGATTTTGCCCTTAAAGCAATTGACAACGGTGCTGCGGGGATCGTGATCCAAAAGGACTGGTGGAATTCGGAAGTTGCGGCAAAACTACTCTCAATTTCCGGGAGTCCTTTAATCATCGCCGTAAATGACGCCCTGAAGGCATTAGGTGATTTAGCCGCATGGTGGAGACAGCAGCATAACGTTCGGGTAGTAGCTATTACCGGCAGTTCAGGGAAAACCACTACAAAGGAAATGGTGGCCAATATCCTGGAACAGGAAAACCTGACATTAAAAAATCAAGGGAATTTTAACAACCTGATTGGGCTCCCCCTGACCCTGCTGCAATTAGAGGAACGCCACCGGAATGCGGTGTTGGAAATGGGCATGAACCACCCGGGAGAGATCGGTCGTTTGACCAAAATTGCAGACCCTGATGTCGGCGTGATCACAAATGTGGGCATGGCCCATATTGAAGGTTTAGGTGATCTCCAGGGTGTGGCTAACGCAAAAGCAGAGCTTGTTGAAAAAATTTCTTCAAAAAGCGAGGTAGTCTTAAACGGTGACGATAAACTCCTGTTGAAAACGGCTTCAGGGTTGAAAAAAGAGTGGAAAACATTTGGCCTTGGAGAAAAAAATGATGTCAGGGCCGACAGAATCCGGAACCTGGGCATAGAAGGTATCTCCTTTGATCTTTCGTATCGGGGAGTTTACAGGCCCGTAAGGCTTAAGGTACCCGGTCTTCAAAACATATTAAACGCCTTGGCCGCGGCCGCGGTTTCTTTATGCCTTGACACGCCTTTTAGGCACATCGTGGAAGGCTTGGACGACTTTGGAGGACTAAAGGGCCGGTTCATGGTGATTTCCCTTCCGAATGGGATCACCCTCGTGGATGATACCTACAATGCAAACCCTTCCTCCCTGAAGGCGGCCCTTAGCTCCATTGGCTCCCTGGTTGATGAAGGGAGGAAGATAATAGTTTGCCTGGGAGAGATGATGGAATTGGGAGATGCAACCGTCCCTGAACACCGTCAGGCCGGACGCCGTGTGGCGGAACTCGGCACCTATTATTTCTTAGCCATGGGAGAACATGCCCATGAAATGATAAACGGGGCTCTTGACTCAGGCATGCCGTCAAACAGGGCGCAAGTAGTATCAAGTCATAATGAAATGGTAAATAAAATAAAGGGTGAAATGCATGAGGGGAACCTGGTCTTTATTAAAGGCTCCCGCAAAATGGCTTTGGAAAAGGTAGTGGAAGGGCTTGAGTAAACCAGTGAACACTTGTGAAGAAAGGAGGTCCTTTATGTCTAAAGCAGAGAAGATATTGGTCGTGGATGATGAGAGAGGGATCCGATATCTCCTGTCGGATGTCCTTTCAGATGCGGGATTTGAAGTGAGCATAGCAAGAGACGGACAGGAATCGCTCGATCAATTGGAAGAGAACCGTTTTGATCTCGTGATAACGGACATTAACATGCCGAGGCTGGACGGAATTGAGATGTTGAAACGTATGAAATTGGCAGGCCGGAAAGAAAAGGTCATTATCATGACCGCGAACCTTTTGGACTTGACGTTTGAAGAAGAGGAAGTGCCCCATGTCGTGAAAAAATTTCAAAAGCCATTCATAATAGAGAGTCTTTTGGATGTGGTTATTGCTGAAATGGCAGAGAAGAAACACATGCCGGGAATGGGCCTCGGGCAAGTCGACGGGGGCGGAGTATTTTGAGGTAGGATGACTAATGCTTTATAAACTGATCTATCTCTTTCATACGGATTTATCGTGGCTGAATGTATTCCGTTACATAACATTCAGGACCATCCTTTCTACACTGACGGCCCTGATGATCTGTCTCTTTTTCGGTGGCTGGGCCATAAGAAGATTAGGTGAAATGCAGATAGGACAATACATTCGAGATGACGGGCCGCCCAACCATAAGTCCAAACAGGGGACCCCTACCATGGGGGGATGTCTGATTCTCCCGGCGATAATTCTTTCCACAGTTTTCTGGGCAGAGCCTGAAAATATCTATATCTGGATAGTGATGTTCGTTATCCTTGCGTTTGGCACCATCGGTTTTATAGACGATTATCTGAAGACAGCCAGAAAGGACAGCCGAGGATTGAGCGCCGCCTCAAAATTTTCACTTCAGATACTTGCGGCATTTGTCGTTGCATTGGTGCTCTATATCTATCCGGGTTTTGATTCGAGCTTGAACCTCCCCTTTGTTAAATCAATCGCCCCGGATTTAGGCCTTGGCTACATTCCCCTGATCATTTTCATCATCGTCGGGGCATCTAATGCCGTTAACCTTACAGACGGCCTGGACGGGCTCGCAATCAGTCCGCTCATAGTAGCTTTTGGAAGCTATGTGGTTTTCGCGTATCTTTCAGGACATGTGAAAATTGCTGCTTACCTCCAAATACCCTACGTTTTCGGTACAGGGGAAATCTCCGTACTCTGCGGGGCCGTGGTAGGTGCGGGGCTCGGATTCCTCTGGTACAACTCCTATCCCGCTGAAATCTTTATGGGAGACGTGGGATCCCTTCCATTAGGCGCGGTCCTGGGGACCGTGGCAGTTATAACCAAACAGGAATTGGTGCTCGTCCTTGTAGGAGGATTATTTGTCTTTGAAGCCCTCTCGGTAATTTTCCAGGTGGCATATTTCAAGCTTACAGGGGGGCAGAGAATCTTTCGAATGGCCCCTATTCATCATCACTTTGAACTGAAAGGGTGGCCGGAGCCCAAGGTGATAGTTAGATTCTGGATCATCGCCATTGTTTTGGCCCTTTTGTCCATCAGCACTTTGAAGGTGAGATAGGAAGTGAGAACCGACTAATGAGGCAGGATTTTCACAATCTGGAAGTAAACAAAAAGAAAATTTTGGTAGTAGGACTGGGGATTTCCGGTCTCTATACTGCCCGGTTGCTTTCCGCGCATGGCGCCGAAGTGACGGTCAGCGAAATCTTGCCTGAAAGCGATCTTGATCCCGAAATCTTATATGATTTAAGGAAACTCGGAATCACCTTGGAGACCGGAGGACATAAGGAAGAGACTTTCTTAAACTCGGAAATGGTCATCATAAGCCCCGGGGTACCCCATGATACGGTTCTTTTGAATCTCTCACGGGAAAAAAACATCCCGGTGATCGGAGAAATGGAGTTGGCTGGTCGTCTTATTGATACACCAATGATTGCCGTGACCGGCACCAATGGTAAATCCACTGTAACATCATTCTTCGGTTGTATGCTTGAAAATGCGGGCTTCAAGGTCTTCGTAGGGGGTAACATAGGAACCCCTTTGACGGCCTATGCCGCGGAAGGCAAAAAGGCGGACTATGCAGTAGTCGAGGTCAGCAGCTTTCAGTTAGATACCATTGAGACGTTTTGTCCTTCCGTTTCAGTGGTCCTTAACATTTCTCCCGACCACTTGGACCGATATCCCGGCTATGAAGCATATGTCCGATCGAAACTGAAGATATTCGGAAATCAGGGACCCGGACAATATGTCATATTGAACGATGATGATAAAAAACTGCGCGAGGTCAACGTCTCCTCCGGGGCCACGGTGCTTCGTTATGGAACGGAAAAGAGACAGGGACGGAACGCCTATATTGAAAACGATAAAATTCGGGCCTCTCTGGACGATGCCGAGCCGAATACATTTTCCTTTAAATCCTTCGGCCTGCCCGGCGTCCATAACTTGGAAAATCTTTTGCCCGCAGTATTGGGCGGCATGGCCCTTGGTATTGACACCCCGGTGATTCAAAAAACCATTGATGAATTCAAGGGGCTTCCGAACCGGCTTGAACACGTTGCAGAATATGACGGCGTGGCCTTTTATAACGATTCCAAGGCCACAAATGTGGATGCGGCAGTCAGGGCCGTTATGAGTTTTAAAAGACCCATCATCCTTATAGCAGGAGGTCGCCATAAGGGCTCAGATTATGTGGCTTTGGCTAAGGCAGCCAAGGGAAAAGTAAGGAAAGCCCTTTTCTTAGGTGAAGCAAAGGACCTTTTGGCATCATCTTTTGAGGGCATTGTCCCGTTCTCAATTGCAAAGGATATGGAAGAAGCCGTTGCCATGTCCTTTGAATCGGCACAGAACGGAGACGCAGTCCTTTTGGCCCCTGCATGTTCCAGTTTTGATATGTTTACTGATTATTCCCACAGGGGCAGGGAGTTCAAGACTGCCGTTCTAAGGGTTATTCATGGCTGAAAAAAAATCAATAATCTCTGGATACGACTATGTGATTCTTATACCGGTAATCTGTCTGGTCGGTCTGGGATTGGTTTTTGTTTTCAGTGCCAGCTCTCACTTGGCGGAACACAGGTTAGGGGACAGCTACTTTTATCTCAAACGGCAGACCCTCTTTTGCATCCTGGGGTTTGGTCTCATGATATTGGCAAAAAATATCCCATATAAAATATATTCAAAAGCGGCCTATCCTTTGCTTCTTGTGAGTGCTTGCCTCTTGATCCTGCTATTTGTCCCGGGATTCGGCCATAAGGTGGGCGGCGCCTCCCGCTGGCTGAGACTTGCCGGCTTTTCTTTTCAGCCCTCTGAACTCGCAAAGTTTTCATTAGCAATATACATGGCCTACTCCATGGCAAAAAAAGGATCGGACATGGGGTCCTTTTCAAAAGGTCTCCTTCCCCATCTATTATTGGCCGGAGCCTTTATGCTGCTCATCGTACTACAACCGGACCTTGGAACGGCAATAATTATAGGATTCTGGATCGTGATCCTCCTCTTCGTGGGAGGCGTCAATTTCCTGCATCTTTTTTCTTTGTTGCTCGTTTCCGCGCCAATCGTCCTGTGGCTTATCATGCATGCGGATTACAGGCTCAAAAGATGGTGGGCCTTTATCAATCCCTGGGATGACCCGAAAGGCATCGGTTTTCAAATCATTCATTCCTTCCTGGCCTTTGGGTCCGGCGGCATTTTCGGAACGGGCCTTGGCAGCAGCAAGCAGAAGCTTTTTTATCTGCCCGAGGCCCACACGGATTTTATCTTATCCATAGCAGGCGAAGAGTTGGGGCTTTTGGGCGTAAGCCTTATTATTGTCCTGTTCGGCATACTTATAATGAGGGGGATAAAGGTATCCCTTAATGCCCCGGATCTCTACAGCAGCTATTTGGCCTTTGGTTTGACCTGTTTAATGGGCCTTCAGGTCATTGTCAATATAAGTGTGGTAATGGGACTGCTTCCGACAAAAGGTCTGACGCTCCCACTTATCAGCTACGGCGGATCATCTCTGGTTCTAAACCTTTTAGCCATTGGTATACTGCTGAATATCTCTTCGAGGACGTGATGCAGGGAGGAAGACACAAGGCGGAAGATGGAGCGCGGGAATTCAGGATCATAATAGCGGGCGGCGGAACGGGAGGCCACCTTTTTCCGGGTATTGCCGTTGCCCGGGAACTGGAAACGATGTTTGAAAAGCCCGGGATCCTCTTTGTGGTGGGTCATAAGCGGATAGAATCGGAGATACTCTCCCGTTACGGATACAAAGTGGCCCCCATAGATGTGGAGGGCCTGAAAGGCCGCGGTTGGAGAAAAGGACTTAAAGTGCTTATCAAATTGCCAAAAAGTATTTTTCAGTCCGCATCGCTAATCAAGGGATTCTCCCCTGCCCTGGTCCTTGGAATGGGCGGATATTCAGCTGGCCCGGCCTGTTTAGCGGCAAGGTTCTTAGGGTTAAAAACGGCTATTCATGAGCAGAACTCATACCCCGGTCTTACAAACCGCTTGTTAGCAAGGATCGTTGACCGTGTCTTTATTTCCTTTGAGGAAAGCAGGGAGGGCTTCAAGACCCGTTCAACTTTTTTGACGGGCAATCCTGTTCGCAATGAGCTTTTTGCGCGCGGGGGCAAAGAGGCTGAGGACAGGAACAGGTTCACAATCCTTGTAGTTGGAGGCTCGCAGGGGGCCCAAGCCGTAAACAGGGCATTTGTCGAGTCCCTGATATATTTAAACAAGACGGGAAAATATCCCGAGGTGATACATCAGACCGGAAAAACAGATCATGAACAGGTGTTATTAGACTACAAAAACAAAAATCTCAAGGGTCAAGTAGTTCCCTTTATAGAAGATATGGTTGGCGCCTATAACCATGCCGATTTAGTGGTAAGCCGGGCAGGCGCTACGACCATCTTTGAATTGGCCGCCTCGGGTAAGCCTTCTGTTTTGATACCTTATCCGCACGCAGCGAACAACCACCAGGAGATCAATGCGCTCAGCCTTGTCAGGGCGGGCGGCGCCGAGATGATACACCAAAAGGATTTGACCGGCGAGGGCATGGCCCGTGTATTGACTAAATATATGGATGATCGTCAGGCCTTGAATGAGATGGGTAGAAATGCGCAAAAGATCGGCAGACCGGATGCCGCAAAAGTAATCGTGGATCAATTATTGGAAATGGTAAAGACATGAAGCAATTCGGAAAGGCAAAACATATCCACTTTGTGGGCATCGGAGGCATCGGCATGAGCGGTATAGCCGAGCTTCTGATCAATTTGGGATACGAAGTCAGTGGTTCGGATTTGAGAAATACGGCAGTGACAAAGCACCTTGGCAGCTTAGGAGGCCGCATTTCTAAAGGGCATAAAAAAGAGAATGTGGAAGGGGCTGATGTGGTGGTATATTCCTCTGCCGTGGGACCGGAGAACCCCGAAATTATCGAGGCAAAAGATCAGTACATTCCTGCCATACCAAGGGCGGAAATGTTGGCGGAACTGATGCGGCTCAAATACGGCATAGCCATTGCGGGAGCACATGGAAAAACTACCACAACGTCCATGGTTGCTTCCATCCTGACCGCCGGGCACCTTGACCCGACGGTTGTCATCGGGGGAAGACTCGATATCTGGGGCGGATCAAACGCCAAACTGGGACAGGGGGATATCTTAATCGCCGAAGCGGATGAAAGTGACGGCTCATTTCTTGCGTTATCTCCCTCAATGGCCGTGGTTACCAATATCGACCGTGAACACATGGAACACTACGGTAGTATTGAATCCATTCGTGAGACCTTCATCAGTTTTATCAACAAGGTCCCGTTCTATGGAACATCTATCCTCTGTATGGATAATGAGGAAATCCAGGGTATCATTCCCCGTCTGAAAAAACGCTATTTGACCTACGGCATGACCTCCCAGGCGGATTTGAGAGGCGCGGATCTTGAAAAAAAGGGCCTGGGGGTCAGCTTTGAGGTTATTTACCATGATCGCCCATTGGGAAGGATCGCAGTGGGAATGCCCGGGGAACACAATGTGTTAAATGCCTTAGCGTCAGTGGCGGTCGGTCTTGAACTGGATCTGGACATGGCGGTGATCAAAAAGGGTCTCAAAAGTTTGGGCGGGCTTGCGAGGCGTTTCCAGGTCAAAGGGGAAAAAAAGGATATCCTTGTGCTTGACGATTACGGACATCACCCGACTGAAATTATTGCAACACTCAAGACAGTCAAAGAGTGCTGGCCCGAAAGGAGATTGGTCGTGGCATTCCAGCCTCACAGGTACAC
>JAIOSR010000085.1 GCA_021107495.1 Desulfobacterales bacterium
AAAATTGATATTCACCTCCTCATTACCCATATCCACTGGGACCATGTTCAGGGGTTCCCTTTTTTTGATCCGGTCTACGATCCTGAATGCAAGATAAAAATCGACGGATTTCCAAGCTGCATAAAGGGCCTGAGTGTCCCTTTCGATAATAAAATGGGAGATGGTTTTTTCCCCCTTAAGTTCGACGACCTCAAAGCTGAAATGAGTTTCCTGGATACATTGAATCATGGCCCTCTGAAGGTTGATGATGCGGTCGTTGACACTATCCCTCTTCAACATCCCCAAGGCGGGTTCGGCTTTCGTTTTCGCGAAGGGAAAAAGACCCTCGTGTTCATCACTGATAATGAACTCACGGAAGAGGCATGGGCCGGAAGACATCCTGAAGACTATGTACAGTTCTGCAAAGAGGCTGATATTTTAATCCATGATGCCCAATATACTCCGGAAGAATTAGAGAAACGCAAGGGTTGGGGGCATTCGGACTATGTGTCCACACTTGATCTTGCGTTGAAGGCGCATGTAAAGAAATTAGTCCTTTTTCACCATGATCCTTCCAGGAAAGACCCGGAGGTCGATTCAATAAGGGCTCACTGCGAAGAACTTGCCCGGAAAAGCAATCCCGATATGTTAATCGATGCTGCGAAGGAAGAAAGTGAGTTGAAGGTTTGATTTCCAGTCTCTTCCTTCATCAAACCAATGTAATATTCCCTCCATATCCATTGATCTGAAATGCCTGAATCATCCACAAAAGAATTTGTCTTTGTAATGGGAGGCGCCAGGAGCGGCAAGAGTTCATGGGCGCTTCGCTATGCCGAGGAACACTATGGTTCTTATATTTATCTTGCCACGGCAGAGATCCTGGATGAAGAAATGGCCGAACGAGTAAGATTACATCAGGAATCGCGCAGTGCAAAATGGGGACTAGTGGAGGAACCATTGATGGTTGCCGAGGCCCTTGAAACAAAATGTGCCGGAGTGGATGCCGTTCTCATTGATTGCCTGACTGTCTGGCTGAGTAATGTCCTTCTCAAAATGGGCGATGAGCAGGTTGCCACTTATGAAGATCAGCTCTTAAAATCATTTTCCGGAAGGAATCAGGCGATTATCGTCGTGGCAAATGAGGTAGGTACGGGCATCGTGCCCGAATACGCCCTGGGCAGAAAATATCGAGACCTTGCAGGGTCGCTCAATCAAAGAATAGCCGGCATGGCGGATAAAGTATTTTATATGATCGCGGGTCTGCCCATGTGCCTGAAAGGGAATCAGGATTAGTTTTAGGAATTTCATTCCAAACAATAAGAGGGTTACGAGACATGACCGACATTTTTAAGATCATAGAGGCCCACGATAAAAAAGAAGATGATAAAAGGGGTGTTTGCATCGGTATTGATGTCAGGATCGCGAACAGAGAAGTCTCCTGTCCGATTTCCGGGGTGTGCTATTCAGACAAGGATCTGGCCATTGAGGTTGAGAGTATTCAAGAAAGTCTCAATCGAATCGCAGAGTCGGGGAAGGGGCTTTTCGGAGTAGATTTACCAGATAAAGGCTTACGAATTATGCCTGAAATGGCCCCTGAAGAGGTCTGGTCAATCCTATCTGAAATAGCGGAAAGTGACCTTTTTGTCGAGAGTTTCAACGCCCTGGCGCAAACCAAAAGAACTGAGGTGGCGGAATACGTTCTGTCACACTGTAATACCTTTTCGGGAAAAGGGGCTGTTTTTTCCACCCGTTATGATAATGAGACAGGAATGCTGCTGTAACCTGTTTGCCGGGAGACGCCTATCCGGTTTTTTTGTTGAAACATGCCAAGTATCAAGATATATTAGGGAACATGAATGAAGGTGATTCCACAGTTAAGACCAAACCTCTTGCTGCCCAGGGGATGGAGTTTTCAAAGACCACTCCCATTTCCAGGAAGGCGGTGCTTGAAGATATCGCTGTCAGTCGATACGCATATCTTGAGATCGGGCATCCGGGCCTGAAGAAGACCAGGGTTGAACTGGAAGAGGAAGATGTTTTTATCGGCCGTGGTTCCCTGTGCCGGGTCCGGCTTCAGTTTGAAAACACCTCACGATTACATTCCCGGATCACCTTCCGTGATGAAGAATATCAGATTGAGGATTTGGAAAGCACGAACGGCACATTTGTAAACGGCGTTCAGGTCCAGAAATGCGTGTTGCGCAATAATGATCAGATACAGATCGGCGATGCGAAAATCCTTTTCACGGAAGGCAAGATCAGAAAAAAACCATGACCCCTGCCAACCCCTCTAAAATGTATGTTACTTTTTGGGGCACACGCGGCTCGATTTCTACGCCGGGCCGAAGCACGGAGAAGTATGGCGGCAACACACCTTGCGTTTTTGTTCAATATCAGGACACAAATATCATCTTTGATGCAGGTACGGGAATAAGGGGTCTTGGCCTTCAGTTAGTTGAAGAGCTTGAAGATAAAAACGGTCATCTTTCCTTGCACCTTTTCCTCAGTCATACCCACTGGGACCATATACAGGGGTTCCCTTTTTTTCAAGCCGCCTACATAAAGGGGACCGAACTGGTCATTTACGGGAGTTCGAATAAAGGACAATTTCTTGAATCCATCTTGAGAAGACAGATGGACGTGGATTACTTTCCGGTAGGTTTATCCGAGATGGCAGCGGAGATGAAGATCCGGGAGATGTCCGATGAGACCATGAGGCTTGGACCGGTAGTCGTGGACTGGCAGGAGCAGATTTATCATCGCGGGGGTTCGGTCCGGTACCGGTTGACGGCAGGGGGGAAAAGAGTGGTCTATGCCACGGATGTTGAGCTTGATCGTATGTTTCGGTCTGAATTAAAGGATAAAAACAGCGATGGAGCTTTGCGGGATTATCTTGATTTTATTCAGGGTGTTGATCTCCTTATTGCGGATGGCCAGTATACGGAGGATGAGTATCCGGAAAAGGTGGACTGGGGACACACCTCTATCCCGGTGATACTGGAATTGGCGGAAAAGGCCAACGTGAAACAGCTTGCGATTTTTCATCATGATCCCCAGCATTCGGACAAGATATTAGACAGCCTGTGGCATGAGTGTAACGCCGGAATCGCCGACCGCGAATCCGGTATGAATGTCTTTTGGGCCAGGGAGGGCATGACCCTGGCTATCTGAGCCGGTTAGGGCGCACCGGTTTAATCCATTCAACAAAAAAGGCCAACCATATCACCACGTACCAGCATACATTTTGTCTTTCTATCCTTGTTTAGGCGCTGCATTTCACAAGAAGCCTCATACATTTTACCTCAAAAACCAATAATGGGTATAAAACATACCCATTTTTTATAGTTGACAATACGCTTCAGTGTTGTAATCTTCCACATCTGGGCTGGATTTGTATGAGCCGTTATTAGATCCTCTGCTTTCAACCTCAAAAGAAGGTTTGAAAATGCGCAATGATCGACCAAAGACCCCGTTTTTCAAATAGAGAGGTGGGGTTTTTTTGTCTATGACTAAGGTTTTAACTGACAAACCTATTCTTAAATCTTTAACGGATTCAGATTAATGCAAGAACGGTTGGCCGCAAGGGACCCATCGAAGGTTTAGACTTATTTGGGTAGTCTTGAATTAGCCAATTTTTAAGGTTTCTTCCGCCAGTAATAACCATATGGGATGTTTTCGGCGCAAGATTTTGGTAAGAAACATTTACTTTCAGTTAGAGGTTAGAGGTGAATCATGAAAAGGATTTACAATCCTATTTTATTTGCTTTCTTCATAATTTTTTTGTTGCCCTCATTTGGGTTTCCCGAGCGTGGAATTAAAATCCAAAGCAGACGTATTGCCCTTGTGATTGGAAATGGCGCCTATGAAAACTCTCCACTGAAAAACCCGCCCAATGATGCCTTCGACATAGCCACCACACTGGGAAAGTTAGGATTTGAGGTTATACATAAGGAGAATGCCAGTTACAGGGTTATGGAAGAGGCAATTCGTGATTTTGGAAAACGATTGCGAAAAGGTGGAGTGGGACTGTTTTATTTTGCTGGGCACGGGATACAAGCGAACGGTAGAAATTATCTTGTTCCTGTTGATGCTAAGATTGAATCGGAATCGGATGTAAAATTTGAGAGCGTGGATGCGGGACGGGTACTTGGTAAAATGGAAGATGCTGAAAATGATTTAAACATTGTTATCCTAGATGCCTGCAGAAATAATCCTTTTGCACGTAGTTTTCGTACAAGCAGTCAGGGATTGGCCCGCATGGACGCCCCGAAAGGAAGTCTTATTGCCTATGCTACAGCACCCGGATCTGTCGCGGCAGATGGAGCAGGTAGAAACGGAATTTACACGAAATATTTACTAAAACATATGGTTTCTCCACAGTTAAAAATAGAGGATGTCCTTAAAAATGTACGAAACGATGTTATGAATCAAACCAATGATAAACAAGTCCCATGGGAATCCTCATCTCTAAGAGGAGATTTATATTTTAATGCACATAGCCAACCGAGTGTTGTCAATAGCACCCGTCCTGTTTCAGAAAACATTCTTTTAAACAGTGCACGGGATGCCTTCTATTCAGGCCGTTACGCGGATCCTGCAGATGACAATACGATTGAGATAAGTCGAAAGGTGCTCCGTGATGATCCAAACAATACGCAAGCTCAAAAGTTAATCGATCGAGCCGCTTCTGCATATGAGAATCAAGCAAAAATTGCTTTATCTCAAGGCAAGCGGGATTTAGCATCGAAAATGTATCAGAGACTTTTCAACCTTTTTCCTGAGCGAGAGAAATACATGAGGGAGGTATTGGCTTTGGAAAAGCCGAAGACACCGAAGATTGTGGGCGCTTGGCATTGGTCAGTTGCCTCCCCATTTGTAGCAGATCGAACCAACAGGATTTTTGCAGATGGCAGGTGCAAGTTGAATAAATTGACGGGTTCTTGGCACGTTTTTGATACAAATAAAAGAAAGATTACTTTTTCCTGGAATGATAATTGGACACATACCATGATCTTGTCAAAAGATGAAAAAAGCATGTCCGGTAAGGATGATTGGGGCACGAGAGTAACGGGGACAAAGATGGATTGACCATGAAGTTAAGGTATCACCAATTATGCAATATCGTTGTATTGACTGCTTGAACCGTTCTATTGAGCCATAAATCAGCTTTAATCTTTTGTTGTTCGGCAACCGTTTGACAAAACCGAGTACGTTTCGGCTTTGGTATTTCTTTAGCGCTGTCTCTTATTGCAGCTATTCACTTACTGCTGTAAACCGCAATTCCAGGAATTTTTCATGTTACGTTTGCCAGTCCTAACCGAATCTATTGTCTCGAAATATCACATTACGATAAGTATGTTTAAATTTATTACAGTTTAAGGATCATTATCCTATGCTTGAAGTCAGGACACATTAAGAAGTTCAATAATACCTTTTGTATGCATTATTTGAAAACAGACTATGTGCACTAACTATAGCAGCTATAAAGCAGACAACATCTGACATGTTAAAAAGGAGTCTCTATGACCAAGAAAGTATCAGCTGGTACCTGTGAATTATGTGGGCATTATGTTTCAGTCAGGCAGAAGGCCCATATTGTAGCTGAAGAGCTAAAGATGGAACCGAATATACTGATGCTTTGCCCTACATGCCACATCATGTTTGATACGCATGTCAAGCCGAAAGTTTTCAAAGCACTCAGGGAAGCAGGTGTTAAAGGGATACCAAAATCATGGGAGACTTCCATATATCATCAGGCTGCTGTTGAATCACAGGCTGCGAGGAACAAGAAAAGGCCTAAAAGGAAAATGTGATAATCGATAAGGCCATAACATAATCACCGACATCATATTGTTAGGTGGCATCTCGATAAGACGCGATGAGTTTACAGCACTTTTATCCCTCAGGAAATCCGATGGTATTAGAAAAAATTGCTCATATGCTTGAATTATGCAACACTAAATCTCCATACTTCCCTCCCACCGAACTCTACAACGAGGGATGGTTGCTAAGACTTATCCTTCAATGGTTTGCATCAAATAGAATCGAGAAAAGCCCCTTGTACTTTATGGAATCTGCTAAATGGTTTTCAGAAGCACTATTGCCCAGTTCATTCCTGCCAAGATCACGAAAAGATCCATTGGGTGAATCATGGACTCATGCAGATGGAGTGATTGGACCTTTTAGCATTGGAAATAAAGGGAAAGGGGATCTATCCCTAAACAGAGATGCAAGACAGTTCATAGTGTTGGAAGCAAAGATGTATAGTAAGCTTTCACCTGGAGTAACTCATGCCAGCTATTACGACCAAGCTGCACGTAATGTGGGCTGTATGGCTGAAGCCTTATGTAGAGCCAATCGTGATCCCAACAAATTATTTTATTTAGCTTTCCATGTGTTAGCTCCTAAATCTCAGATTGATATGGGTGTGTTTGAAAAGAACATGACCTATGATTCCATTCAGTCCAAGGTACAGCGGAGAGTTGAAGAATATGGTGGTGAAAAAGACAGTTGGTACAGGGACTGGTTCAAGCCTACTCTGGATAAAATTCATATTGCTTGCATTAGCTGGGAAAAGATAATCGATGATATTGATGAAAATGATGTTACAGCTGGAATGGAGATTAAGCAATTTTACCAGCTGTGTCAGCACTATAATAGCAAAAGACAATGATTAAGAAAATCATATCAGGTGGACAAACAGGAGCCAACCGGGCTGCTTTGGATGTAGCTATTGAACTGGGTATCCCGCACGGTGGCTGGATACCAAAAGGCCGCAAGACCGAACACGATATACTCCCCAATAAATATCAGCACAAGGAGATGCCTACTGACAGCTATCCGAAGTGCACCAAACAGAATGTCATTGACTAAGACGGAAAACTTATAATTTCGCACGGAAAGATAAACGGAGGATCAGGTCTCGCCTGGGCTTGTCCGGAAAAGTACAACCGACAGTATCTCAACTTTGATCTGAAT
>JAIOSR010000405.1 GCA_021107495.1 Desulfobacterales bacterium
AAAGGAGCTTGTGTATGTTTTTCGCCACTTTCACGGACAAGGAGGGTGACCTTTTTCTCGGCCTCTTCCAGTTTATGGGAGCAGAATCGGGCGAGTTTCATCCCTTCTTCAAAGACCTTGAGCGAGTCTTCCAGGGACAACTCGCCCCCTTCGAGATTTTCCACGATTTCTTCCAATCGCTCCATCGCCTTTTCAAATTTTTTCTCGGCCATGATTCCTCCGTGTACTCCAATACTGGCAACTAAAGACTCTATAATGATAAGGTCGTAGTGTCAAAATGAAATTGTTGTAACATCTTTACCCCTCATATTTCCTTATCCGAATTCACCTCTTCCACACGACACTCCAATTGCCCCTCTCCCAAGAGCACCTGAACCCGCTCTCCCTTTTCCACACCTGCAGTATTTCTTACGACCGTTTTTTCCGGAAGTCTCCTGGTAATACTGTATCCCCGCTTCAGAATTGACAGGGGGCTCAGGTCCCCGATCCTTTTATTGAGGAGGGAAAGGGACATATTCCTGTCCGCAAGGCTTCTTTTCATGGCCCGGCCAAGGGATGTCTTCTGGAAATCGAGTCGCTGTCGCAGCGAGGTCATGATGTTTGCGGGAGAATGAAGGATCAGGGTTCGGACCTCCGTATTAAGCCTTTTTTGTGCATCACGGAGAGTCCGTTCCATCATCCTGTCGAGCCTGTAATGGATTTCATCGAGTCGCATCCATGTATCGGCAAGGCGTTTTCCGGGGCCCTTAAGGCCCTTTGAAAGATGAGCCAGTTCCTGCTTCTGATCTTTTATAATGAGCCTGATTAACGATACCAGCCGTTTTTCTATCCCCTCGAGACGGGTTATCAGAGATTCTTTTTCAACAACTAAGAGTTCGGCTGCCGCAGAGGGTGTGGGTGCCCTGAGATCGGCGGCCAGATCAGAGATCGTCAGGTCAATCTCATGGCCCACCGCAGAGACGACCGGTATTCGGGAACGCCTTATGGCTATGGCTAATTCTTCCCTGTTAAAGGCCCAAAGGTCTTCAAGGGACCCCCCTCCGCGTGTAAGGACGATGACATCCGTTTTTAGCTCACGATTGACAAGTTCCAGGGCATCCACCATGTCCTGTGTGGCTTCCTCGCCCTGGACCCTGACCGGGACAATGACTATTTCCATATTGGCAAAACGTCGCCGTATGACTTTTAAAAAGTCCTGAATGGCCGCGCCCGTGGGAGATGTGATGACCGCCACCCTCTGAGGTAGAAAAGGGAGAGGCTTTTTGATGTCCTGATCGAAAATACCCTGGGCCGCCAACTTTTTCTTGAGCTGTTCAAAGGCTAAGGCCAAAGCGCCCACGCCCATGGGTTCCAGGTAGTCGAGAATAATCTGGTATTCCCCGCGGGGCGCATAAATCCCGATCTTACCCTGGACAATAACCTTCATGCCGTTTTCAGGAAGGAATTTCAGGTACCGGGCCTGAAGGCGAAACATGACCGCCCTGATCTGCGTCTTTTTGTCCTTGAGAACCATGTAGTAGTGACCCGAGGCAGGAGAGCTGAAATTGGAGATTTCACCCTCAACCCAGACAAAGTCAAAACGGTCCTCAAGGAGGTCCTGCATCTCCCTGGTAAGGTCCGTGACGTTGTAGATTTTAGGGTTCTGGTTGTCCTTTAACAAAACTAAAAAATTCTCCTCAGAGGCTGTCGGAAAACCCGCATCTCCCCGCAGGGCGGGATTTCGCATGGCTCAAGCCGCGTTGCGCTCATCCTTCATCACTTCGACGTACGTGTAATCGGCGCAAGGCGCAGGGCGAAAGGCGCACGGAAAGGATCATCAATTACATGAGCTTTGGCTCTTGCTTTTCCTTGTGCCCTGTGCCCTGCGCCTTGCGCCGGTCTTTTTTTTACATCTGCACATTTTCCAACAGCCTCTAAAATTCCAGTATCCCGGCAGGCTCCTGGTATTTAACTTAATTTAGAACAATATGAAAACATAGACAAGGCCATTTTGCCATCTCAGGCAGAGTCGGGATAAATTCCCTTGACCCTTACCCTCTATCTACCATATATTTCTACATGGTCTAAAAGAAATCAAGTCAGGTATTACATTAATAATTCTATTCACACTTAAGAACGGAGGTTTATAATGACCGATTTTTTGGAAGAGGGACCAAAAAACCCACTCAAGATCCAGGACAATACGTTTCGTGATGGCCACCAGTCAACTCTGGCCACGAGGATGAGGACCGAGGACATGCTACCCATTGCCGAGAAAATGGACGAGGTCGGATTCTGGGCCATGGAAGTGTGGGGAGGGGCGACCTTTGATACCATGCACCGTTTTTTAGGCGAAGACCCTTTTGACAGGATACGAACCCTGAAAAAATATATCAAAAAGACGCCTTTTTCCATGCTGCTGAGGGGTCAAAACGTGGTGGGGTATCGCAACTACGCGGATGACGTGGCGAAATTGTTCGTGGACAAGTCATGCGAAGCCGGGATGGACGTGTTTCGCGTGTTTGATGCCCTGAATGATTTTCGCAATTTCGAGACGGTTGTCGAAAGGATCAAGGCCAATGGGAAGCACTTTCAGGGAACCATCTGCTACTCTCTGACCGAAAGACACATGGGCGGCGATGTATTCAACCTGGAATACTATCTTACCAAGGGCAAGGAAATCCAGGACATGGGCGCGGATTCGCTTTGCCTCAAGGATATGGCCGGTATCATGGCACCCTTTGATATCGCCAGGATCGTCACGGAACTCAAGAAAGAAATAACGATTCCCATTCAACTCCACACCCATTATACCAGTGGCATGGCCTCCATGGTCTATTTAGAGGCCATCAAGGCGGGCGTAGACATCGTGGATACCTGCCTGGCGCCGTTTGCATTGAGGACCTCACAGCCGGCGGTTGAGCCCATCGTGGCCACGCTATATGGAACCACACGAGATACTGGATTCAGACTGATGCCACTCCTGGAATTGGGCGATTATATGGAGACCGTTGCACCCAAGTACCGGGATTATTTAGCCACGAACAAGATGTCTGTCATAGATACAGGGGTTTTGGCCCACCAGGTGCCCGGCGGTATGATCTCCAACCTTGTCAGCCAGCTCAAAGAGGCCAAGGCCCTTGACCGGCTGGCAGAGGTTTATGAAGATGTCGCTGTTACGCGCAAGGAGTTGGGGACCCCGCCCCTGGTTACGCCCACTTCTCAGATCGTTGGGGTTCAGGCAGTGTTAAATGTCCTTTTCGGGAGATATAAAATGGTGACAAACGAGGTCAAGGATCTCGTTTACGGTCTTTACGGCAAGACCCCCACACAGATAGACCCCGAGGTCCAGAAAAAGGTCTTGAAGGGTTACAAGAGGGGTGAGACTCCGGTGACGGGCCGTGCTGCCGACTATCTTGAACCAGAGCTCGAAGAAGACAGAAAAAAGATAGGAGATTTAGCCAAGGATGATTTTGACCTTTTGATCTATGCGCTATATCCCACAACCGGAGAGCAGTTTCTTAAGTGGAAATACGGTTTGGAAGAAAGGCCTGCCGCGATTGCGCCCAAGACACTGGAAGATATCCGCAAAGAGGATGAGGCCATGGCCGCGGCCATAGAGCAGGTGTGCAAGACTGCATGATCGGATTCAGGGACATTAGTTCAATTCAAAAGGCGGGTCTTAGACCCGCCTTTTAGGTAGTATCCATCCAGAAATGACCCTTTTTCACAATCTCATCGTCAACCCGCCAGAGGCGGATAAATCGGCGGGATTCGTTGTGCGACGTACTAAAGTACGTCTCCGCCTAATCCCTTGATTTCCTTGATCTTGTAAAAAATTGTTCATCTCTGAATTGGACACTTGATAGTGCCCTGTTTTCATTTATTGACGGGTAGGTGCGGTGAAAGAGAGCGAACTTTGTTTATAACCTTTGAAGGCATAGAGGGGTGTGGCAAGACCACCCAGATCAAACGCCTTGCCGATCATTTAGGGGAGTTCTCCATTCCCTTTGTCCTTACACTGGAACCCGGGGGGACAAGGGTGGGGAAGGATATCAGAAGAATACTCCTGGATTCCCGGAATCAGGCACTGTCCAATCTGGCCGAACTCCTGCTCTATGAGGCAGACAGGGCTCAACATGTGGAAGAGGTTGTCAGGCCTGCCCTGGATCGGAAAAAATGGGTCTTGTGTGATCGCTTCTTTGATGCAACGACGGTTTATCAGGGTTATGTCCGCGGTCAGGACACGGCACTGATAAAGACCTTGAATGAGAAAGCGTCTCTCGGGATATGGCCTGATATTACTCTTGTCCTTGATTGCCCTGTGGAAACAGGGCTTTTTAGGGCTCGAAAGCGGGAATCCGGCCGCGGGGGTCACCCTGAAGAGGGACAGGACCGGTTTGAAAGGGAGGAAAAGGTTTTTCATGAAGCGGTGCGGGAAGGATACCTATCCTTAGCTAAGGCGGACCGTAAACGATTTGTGGTGGTTGATGCGATGCTTGCGGAGGATGAATTAGAAGAAGTGATATTCGAACACATAAGGCCGTATATCCAAAAATAGAGGTTAAGTTCCTTGCTGTCGTTTTCCCAAATAATAGGACAGGAAAAGGCCAAACGGTTTTTAAAACAGGTGATGGCCAGGGAAAAGATGCCCCACGCGTATCTGTTTACGGGGATTGCCGGAGTCGGAAAGACCAGCATGGCCAAGGCCTTGGCCATGGCCTTGAATTGCGATTCACCGGTGGAAGGGGTGAGTTGCGGCAATTGCCCCTCGTGCCGTAAAATGATTAGCGGAAATTTTCCGGATTTTATTTCCGTCACCCGCAGGCCTGACAAAAAAAATATCTTGATCGAACAGATAAAAGATCTGAATCGTGAACTCAGGTTTGCTCCGGTATCGGGCAGATACCGGGTGTGTCTTATTCAGCAGGCCGAAATAATGACTGTAGAAGCGGCCAATTCCTTTTTGAAAACCCTTGAGGAACCGCCACCCGGAAATATCCTGATACTTAATGCCGTAGATCCCCGTGACCTTTTGCCGACCATTGTGTCAAGGTGCCAGAGGGTTTCCTTCAGCCCGCTGCCTTTTAAGGACATTGCTGATTGGCTTATCAAGGAGAGGGATGTAGACAAGGAAACCGCAGAGGTCCTTGCCAAAGTCTCAGACGGAAGTCCGGGTCGCGCCCTCAAGATGTCTGTGGGGAATTTTTTGGAAAAGCGACAGGAATGGCTCTTGAGTATTGTGAACCTGCCCGGTCTGTCCAAGGAAAAGGCCGTTCATATGGCCTTTGAATATGCAGAAAAGGACACGAAAAAGGATACTGAAAGATCGGGGAGTAATCAGACAGGTGTGCCTGCCATGTTGGCGGTGTGGGAGAGCTGGTATCGGGACCTGCTTGTCGTGAGGGCGGGTGGCCCGGCCCGCTTGCTTATTAATGCGGATTTTTCTCATAAGTTGAAAAAAATTGCGGAAAGATTTATAATAAAAGCACTAACTGACAGTGTCTTGGCCATAGATCAGGCTCAACAGGACCTGAGAAGATACCGGAACAAAAAACTGGTGATGGAGAACACCGTGCTTAAGCTTAAACACTTAGCCGGTGCGCCTGGCGAATAACGCACAGGCATAACCGGAATGCCGGAATTATGGCTGGCCCAGGCGCGACCCGGGTGTTAATCGCTGCTGTGGGTATAATACTCTGAACTATAACCCATAAAACGAACTTTTTGATAAGTTAAGGTTTCGAGACGTTAAATCATGAACAAGATTGTAGGTATTCAATTTAAGGACCATGGCAAGGTATATGACTTTGAGTCCGGGCACTTTGTCCTGAAAAAGGGGGACAAGGTGATGGTGATAACCAAAGAGGGCCCCTCCATTGGCTGTGTTTCCACTGAGCCTCAAAGCAGGGCGGGGAACATGCCGGATAGGCCGTTGAAAAAGATTTTCCGCCTGGCTACGGGGGATGAAATTGCAAGGTTTGACAGAAATTGTGAACTTGAGCGATCTGTTTACGATTACTGTTACCGGAAGATAAAAAAAAGATCCCTGCCCATGTGTCTGGTGTCAGCGGAGAGGCGTTTTGACGGCAGCAAGATCATAGTCTATTTTACGGCGGACGGAAGGGTCGACTTCAGGGAACTGGTTAAGGACCTAGTGGGGAAATTCCGGACCAGAATTGAGATGCGGCAGATCGGCGTGCGGCACCAGTCCAAGATGGTAGGGGGGCTCGGGACTTGTGGCCGTCCCCTGTGCTGCGCCGCGTTTTTGAATAGCTTTTCACCGGTAACAATAAAGATGGCCAAGGAACAGAACATCTCGCTGAACCCCAGCAAGATATCCGGGATGTGCGGCAGACTCATGTGCTGTCTTACCTTTGAACATGAAATCTATGAGAAAATGAAAAAGGACCTCCCGAAGGTAGGGAAAAAGGTTATGACGGGTAAGGGTGAAGGTAAGGTAATCCGTCAGAATGTCTTGAAGGAGACATTGAACGTGAGACTCGAATCCGGGGAAGAGGTCGAAGTAAAAGCCCGGGACATAGTCCGGGAAGGTATTTTCAGAAAAAGCCAAAAGAAAAGGAAGCATTAAGAAAAGGTGTAGAGCGATTTTTTACGAGGTTATCAGAAATTGAACAGTCAATTCTACGTAACAACACCCATATATTATGTGAATGCCGAGCCCCATATAGGTCACGCCTATTCGACCATTGTGGCGGACGTATTGACCCGATTTTATTCGCTTGCCGGCCTTGAGACATTTTTTCTTACCGGGACGTATGAACATGGAGACAAGATCGTTTCTGCGGCAGAGGAATCCGGACAGACGCCAAAGGAATATGTTGACAGGATAAGCGGTCTGTTCAGAACCCTCTGGCCCAAATTGAATATCTCCAATGATTATTTTGTCCGCACCACAGATACCGGGCATCAGGACACGGTCAGGTTCATCCTGAACCGGGTCAATGAGCGTGATGATATCTACTTCAGCGAGTATGAAGGCCTCTACTGCTTTGGTTGCGAACGATTCTATACGGAACGGGAACTGGTGGACGGCAAGTGCCCGGATCACAAGACCGAGCCCGAGGTTATCAAAGAGTCCAACTATTTTTTCCGAATGAGCAAATACCAGGACTGGCTTATTGATCATATCCGCCAGAACCCCGATTTTATAAGGCCGGAAAGATACAAAAACGAGGTGCTCTCTTTTCTAAAGGAGCCCTTGGAAGACCTGTGTATTTCCAGGCCGAAGTCGCGCCTCAAATGGGGAATCACTCTTCCCTTTGATGAAAATTTCGTTACCTATGTCTGGTTTGATGCGCTCATTAACTACGTTTCAGCCATAGGCTATCCGGATGGCGAGGGATTCAAACACTTCTGGCCCTCTGCCCAGCACATAATCGCCAAAGATATCCTGAAACCCCATGGGATCTACTGGCCCTGTATGCTCAAGTCGGCGGGCATTGAACCTTATCAGCATCTCAATGTCCACGGGTACTGGAACGTGAACGAGGGAAAGATGTCCAAGAGCATCGGCAATGTGGTCAGACCCCTGGACCTGGTTGACATCTACGGTCTTGACGCGTTCAGGTATTTTTTGATGCGCGACATGGTTTTCGGGCTTGATTCCGACTTCAGTGAAGAGGCCCTGGTGGGGAGAATAAACGCGGACCTGGCAAATGATCTTGGAAACCTGGTCAGCAGAAGCCTGACGATGGTTCACAAGTATTTTAAGGGAGAACTGCCCGAGCCCGGTCCCTCGGAGGCGGCGGATGAGGAATTGAGAACAGCGGCCCTTGAACTGGTTGACAGATATGAAGAATCAATGAAGGGGTTGGGCTTTCACAAGGCCCTCATGGCCATATGGGAAGTGATCAGTAAGCTCAACAAATATATAGACACCATGGAGCCCTGGGTGCTGGCCAAATCGGATATGGAGCGATTAGGGACGGTCCTTTTTCATATTATTGAACCGCTCAAGACCGTTGCAGCTCTGATATGGCCTTTTATGCCGGAATCCGCCGAAAAGATTCAGGACCAATTGGGTCTTTCAA
>JAIOSR010000478.1 GCA_021107495.1 Desulfobacterales bacterium
ACACCGGCTCCCACGGTGTTCTCTTCGGCATCATCCTGTTCTGCGGCACGATCGGCGGTGCAATCGGCCCACTGCTGGCCGGGCGCATCTTTGATTTGACCGGAAGCTACCAGATCCTCTTCCTTGTCCTTACCGGAGTGACTGTGATCGGATTCGTGCTTATAATAATGCTGCGGCCGCTACAGGGCATGGAGGAGAAATCAGGGTCCGAATAAGCAAGCGATTACAGCTTCAGCTTTCAGGGTGGAGAGGTAACAAAAGATTGGGAATAAAGGGTTTGTATTGGGCCTGTAAGACCGGTTCAAAGGATATTTTGCATCGAAACACAAGCAAAAACCAAAGGCTGTTCAGGGATTGGAGGGGTTCTTTTCCCTTAAACGACTTTCAGAGACCATATGATCAAGACATAAGAATCGAATTCCTCTCAACATAGCCGGACCAACTAATATTTATAGACGCCCATGTCTTGATTTTCCGCAATCAATTTTTTCTCCAAGAAATGTCTCTTTCCGTTTAAAAATCAGCTTCCTGCCAATAAGAATAAAATCAGATCGTAATTTCGTGAATCCGAATATCAAAGGATAATTCGCCCTATTATTCTGCAGCGCATCGGCCTTATCAGTCTCCACCAGCGTCGCATCCATGTCCAGCGTGGCCGTTTGTGCTGTCTGGTTGTTTTGCACAAAACCAACCATATCCTTATTGACCTTGCATAGAGCCTTAAACGCCTCATTGGCTTCAGGGATAAATGCCTTGCCCTGCTTTCTCAACCGCTCCTGATCACTGTAGTGAAACTCGGCTAAATACCGAAATACCGATGAACTCGACGGCACGCTCCGGGTTTTCTCTTTCCTCCATCGCTTCTTTAATCCCCTGCGGCCCTTTCGGTTCAACCCGTGACTCAGCGTTTTTTTCAACAGTCGGCAAAAACCTATATCTGATTCAAGCCTGTCAGCGTCCTCCACACACTCTCCGCCCATCAGGTTCAGTATTACCAGCGACAGAACGGCCTCGACATCCGTCCAGCCCTGTCCCCCTTTCTGCGTCTTTACATACTGCTCAATGTTCCTGACCATTCCGGATCGGCAGGCAAGGTCAAAATAGGCCCCGATTCCAGCCATCCCTGTCATTCCACCGCCCCGTTTGTCTTCTCCGTACTTGAATGCAGGCTCGCCTTGTGTCATCATGTAGCTTCACCTCGTTGATGATAGATTTGTGTCGCTAAAACTATTCTATCTGCTTGTTCCCACAAGCTCAACGAGGTGTTTCATCTTTTGGCGGTGAATCAGGGTGAAAACCTTAGGCTTGACAAAGCCAATGCGATAGTGAAATATTGATAGTGACAATAATGTCTAGATTTTTTGTTGGTCATATTTGATAGGCTACTGAATTTTGAAAAAATGTCTGGACTGACGTGTGTGACATGGGATTGAAGAGGTGAAGTTAAAGTTTTTCAAACAGGGAGTTTGATCGCACAAGAGTTCAGTGTGACTGTTGCAGCGGCCTTTTTGGGAAAAAGTGGGAATTTTGCCTGGGGGAGGTTCGGCTTGAAAATAGATACGATCTTGCATCTTCGTAGAATTTTAGACTGTGTGCTCACCGGTATTTTCGCAGTAGACATGGATCGCAATATTATTTTCTTTAACAAGGAAGCAGAAAAGATCACGGGATTTGAGCGGTCGGAGGCCTTGAATCAGAAGTGCTATAAAATTTTTCGCACCAAGTCCTGCCCCGACAATTGCTGTCTGAAAAAGGCCTTAAAATGCGGGAAAGAGATGGTAAGGGCAAAATCTGTAGTTTTAAATAAGGCTAACAAAAAGGTCCCTATCAAATACGTGGCCTCGTTACTTAGAGATGAAAAGGGAGAGATCATTGGATGGGTAGAATCCTTTTTTGATGACTCGGCTCGAGTGGCCCTGGAAAAGAGGATTAAGGAATCTTACACATTTGATGATATTATCGGGAAGGATGAGAAAATCGTTAAACTATTTGAAATCCTTCCTGTATTAGCGAGGGCCGATACTTCTATTCTGATTACCGGACAGACCGGGACCGGGAAGGATATTTTTGCGCACAGCATCCATAATACAAGCCGGCGCACGCAAGGCGCCTTTGTAAAAGTCAACTGCGCGGCGTTGCCAGATCAACTCCTGGAGTCTGAGCTATTTGGATACAGGAAAGGAGCTTTTACCGACGCCAAGGAAAACAAGCCCGGGCGGTTTCAGCTTGCCGAAGGAGGATCCATTTTTCTGGATGAGATAGGAGACCTCCCCCTGGGTCTTCAGGCAAAACTACTGCAGGTACTTGATGAAAAGGAATTCTTTCCCTTGGGTTCGACCACCCCAATAAAGGTGGATGTCAGGTTAATTGCAGCTACTAATCAAAATTTGGAGAAGATGGTGAAGGAAAGAACCTTCCGAGAAGATCTCTATTACCGTTTAAAGGTTGTTGAGATAGAACTGCCTTCCCTGATGGACAGATCCTCGGATATTCCCCTGCTTACAGAGCATTTTGTCAGAGAGTTGGCGGATAGCCTCGGAAAAGAGATCCCGAGGGTCAGCCACAAGGTGATAAAAACTTTACTCACCTATTCTTTCCCGGGGAACATCAGAGAACTGAAGAATATCATTGAGCACGCCATGCTTCTCTGTACAGATTCGCGGATAGAGATTGAAGATTTACCCGCGTATCTCTCAGGAAGCCGGAAAGCCTCCTCTCAAATCCAGTCACCATCACCCCACAATTTTTCCCAGGATTACGTGTTAGCCAAAGAAAAGGAATATCTCTTGGAAGCCCTTGAAAAGAACAGATGGCATATGCAGAAAACCGCAAATGCTCTTCAAATCAACCGGACCACACTTTGGCGCAAACTGAAAAAACATGACATGTTCCCCTCCGATAGGACCGTTACACATTAGACCGTTAGTTTCGTTCCCGCAACAATCGGTTCGCATCATTTCGTTGCATTCTTGCATCATCTAAGGAACAACACCACCCCATTTGCTAATTATTCCTTTCCCCGTTAAGCGAATGTTTTTCCCATGCTCAGTGGGTCGAACTGGTTCTCGCCTGAATCTCTTGCCCTCCAAAGAACAAGTGGCATGTCCTTTGCAGTGCAGTTATGGATATCATCACATTTTGCGATTAATAAAACTTTTGCCTTAACGCTATACCTATTTGATAAGGAGGGAAAAAAGTGGATTTCAATTTATCACCTGAAAGCAAGATGATGGTCAAGGCCGCAAAGGATTTTTGCGAAAAAGAGATTTCGCCCATCATGGACAGCATCATTGAAAACAATGACTATCCCGACGATTTGATCACAAAATTTGCAAATGCCCGGATGCTGGGTCTTGTAGTACCAAAAGAATACGGCGGCGTGGGGACAACCAACCTTAACATCATACTCATCACGGAAGAACTGGGTAAAACAGGCTCGGTATGTGCCTATCCCATGCTTATGAACAACAGTACTGCCGAGACCATAGACTACTGGGGTTCAGAGGATGTGAAGAAGAAGTTTCTCCCCCCGCTATGCGATGGAAGTGCCTATGCCTGTACGGCCTTTACCGAACCTGGCACCGGTTCAGACCCCAGAGCATTAACCACAACGGCTGTTCCTGATGGCGATGATTTCATCATCAACGGCACAAAAAGATACATCACGGGTGGCAACAAAAAGGGTTACGGGGTCTTCTACGTCAAAGATGAGATCATGAAGGGAGAGAAGGGGGATGTAACCGCCTTTGTAGTTGACAAATCCTCGGAAGGCTACAGCGCTTCGGCACCTTGGAGCCTTATGGGACTTGAGGGTATGAATTGCGTGGATGTCTTTTTCAAGGATGTCAGGGTTCCCGGAAGCAGTATCCTCGGAGAAAGAGGAAACGGCTTTCCAATCCTGCTCCGATGGATAGCAGGTGAAAGGATTCAGCAGGCCGCCTATATGGTGGGGCTTGGGCAGGCGGCATTGGATGAATCGGTGAAGTATGTTAAAGAAAGGATTGTAGGCGGTAAACCCATGGGTTTCATGCAGGGTTTCCAGTGGATGCTGTCAGAGATGAAGGGCCGGATTGATGCATGCAGGTATCTAACTTACAGGGCTGCCTGCCTGCAGGATGATGGGAAGCAGATTGCCATTGATTCTTCCGAATTAAAGATTTTTGTCACTACTACCATCCAGGAAATTACCCGAATGGCAATGCAGATCCACGGCTCTTACGGCTATTCAAAGGAATACAAGGTGGAAAGACTTTTCCGTTATGCAGCGCACGCGGGTGTCGTTGCAACCAGCACCGAACTCAATAAGACCATAGCCGGAAGCGCGCTTCTCAAAAGCAAAAGATAAAATAAGCAAATACGAAGAGAGTGATTGGATGAATATTATAGTGTGTATCAAACAGGTCCCTGACGTAACAGAGGTGAGTTGGGATCCTGAAACAGGATCTCTGATCCGCAAAGGAATACCGAGCATTATTAACCCCGATGACAAAACGGCTATTGAGTCCGCACTTCAGTTAAAAGAAAGATATGGTGGAGAAGTAACCGTTCTATCCATGGGGCCGTCCCAGGTGGAGGAGGCATTGAGAGAGGCCTTGGGTATGGGAGTCGACAAGGCAATACAGCTGACCTCTAAGGAGTTTGCCGGATCCGACACCTGGGCAACCTCATATACACTGGGTCTGGCTGTAAAGAAAGCAGGTCAGTACGAACTTATAATATGCGGAAAAGAGGCCATCGACGGCATGACCGCGCAGGTTGGTCCGCAATTGGCAGAGTACTTGGGCATTCCTCAATTGACCTATGCCATGAATATTGAGGTGGTGGACAGTAAAGTAAGGGTGAAACAGAAACTCGGAGACCTTGAAAGGCTTTTAGAGTCACCCATGCCGGCCCTTATCACGGTTGAAAGGGAGGCCTACCCGCCGCGGGTCGCCCCCATGGACACCATCCTCGAGGCCTATGGTAAAGAGATACCTGTCTGGAAATCAGATGATTTGAATGGAGACGGGGACAATTTAGGACTCAAGGGTTCACCGACAAAGCTGAGAAAGGTATATACGCCCAAGCTTATTAAAGGCAAGGTTGAAATGTTTGAAGGCGGGCCCGAGGAAGTAGCTCATAAATTCGTGGATAAGCTGAAAGAAAAATATATTATTTAACTAGGGAATGCATTTGATGGCTTAGTTTCAACCTGATTGCACTAAGGCCGGAGCGGGATAATAGGTTTGGTTTAGGCGCAAGGCATAAGGCTCAAGGAAAACTAATTTTTGACACTGCGCTTTAAGCCTTTCAACATGCACGTGGCTGGATGAAGAATAGGCCTCCACAGGTTAAACGTTTTTTCCCGCCAGAGAGATAAATATTCCGAGGCGTTAAATTATGACTTCAAAAGTTGACGTAAATGAATATCGCGGGGTGTGGGTGTTTGTAGAACAAACAGACGGGCAGCCTGCGAGGGTATCATTGGAACTGCTGGGTAAAGGTCGTGAACTGGCTGATAAGCTGGAAGTGCCGCTTACGGCCTTTTTATTAGGTGAATCAGTACAAGGTAATGCGAAAGAACTCATATCCTATGGTGCCGATGAAGTTATCGTAGCGGATCACCCCGTTTTGAGGGATTACAGGACCGAAATTTACACGGATATCATTTCAGAGCAGGTGATGGCCCGGAAGCCGGAAGTGCTTATACTCGGTGCAAGCGCAATTGGAAGGGATTTGGCGCCGAGGCTCTCTTTCAGGCTGGAAGCCGGTTGTACTGCCGATTGCACGGGCTTGGATATTGACCTGGAAAAAAGGTTGTTTGTATCCACCCGGCCGGCCTTTGGCGGTAATGTGATGGCCACCATTATCTGCCCTGAAAACAGACCTCAAATGTCTACAGTTCGTCCCGGTGTGATGGTGTTAGCGGAAAAGGATGAGGGTAGAGAAGGTCAGATAATAGATCTGGATCTCCAGCTTAATGAAAAGGACGTCAAGGTAAAGATCCTTGAGAGTGTTAAGGGCGTCAGCGAAGGCGTCAAGATAGAGGAAGCTGAGAGGATTGTTGCCATAGGCATGGGAGCGGGAAATAAAGAGAACTTTGACATGATTAAAGAATTGGCCGAATTGCTGGACGCGGAGGTGGGGGCAACCAGATTTGCAGTGGAAGCTGATTGGGTTTCTCATGACCACCAGATCGGGCAAACCGGCAAAACGGTCAGGCCCGAGCTTTATGTGGGGTGCGGCATATCCGGAGCAGTTCAACACACTGCCGGCATGAGCGGATCAAAAATGATAGTCGTTATCAACAAAGACCCAAATGCCGAAATTTTCAAGATGGCGGATTACGGCATTGTGGGAGAGTTGGAAAAAATTGTTCCGGCGCTTATTACTGAGTTAAAGGATAAATAACTGAATCGGTATCCTCCGGGTTGTCATCAAAAATTAAAAAAGTTGTGTAGTGACAACGTTGTAAAACTTTAGCCCTTTGAAAAATGCCTCACTCTTGCAAAGCGATAAAATATTGCAGAAAGTTTTTTAACAGTTTGGCAGTGAAGAGCCATGAACGATTTGGTGAAGAATAAGGAGAAGGATAAGTTGGCAAAAGATGATCGGCTTGAAGTCAATAACATGGAGCTCAGATTCGGCGGGGTAACCGCTCTTTCCCGGCTTAGCTATGATATTGGGCAAAGCCAGATAACTGCGATCATTGGTCCTAATGGCGCTGGCAAGACAAGTAACCTAAATTGCATAAACGGTTTTTATCAGCCCCAGCGTGGCGAAATATCCTTTAATGATAAAAAAATTAACGGTCTTCCTCCCTATAAAATAGCCCAGCTCGGCATTTCCCGTACATTTCAAAATATGCAGCTATACACGGGGCTCAGTACAGTTGATAATCTGATGGCTGCAAGACACATTCATCTAAGGCCAAAATTGCTGGCTTCATGCCTTTACTACGGCTGGGGACGGAATAAAGAAATAAAACATCGGGAGATAGTAGAAGAAATAATTGATTTTTTGGAAATGGAACCGATCAGACACAAGATAGTGGGTTCCCTACCTTACGGTGAAAGAAAACGCGTTGATCTGGGGAGGGCGCTGGCCCTGGAGCCCAGGCTGCTGCTTCTTGATGAACCAATGGCAGGGATGAACGTGGAAGAAAAAGAGGATATGGCAAGATTTATAATCGATATTAATGAGTTGAGGAAGATACCCATTGTCCTGGTGGAACATGACATGGGTGTGGTAATGGATATTTGCGATAAAGTCATTGTCCTTGATTTTGGGGTAAAGGTTGCCGAGGGCAGCCCCGAAGAGATCAAGACCAATCCCGATGTCATTAGAGTGTACTTAGGCGATGAAGGCTAAGCTAAAATCAAAATACGCAAAAGGATGGACAGACCCAAATGAATAATAAGCCAGACACACTGCCCAAACTTTTGAAGGCAAAATATGAAAAGTATGGCGACCGCAAGCTAAGTATGGCGGTCAAGGATTACGGAATTTGGCAACCCTATACGTGGCAGGATTACTATACAAAGGTAAAATACGTCTGCCTGGGTTTAATGGAATTGGGTCTGGAGAAAGGTGATAAGATATCGATTTTGGGGGAGACCAAACCCGAAGCCTATTGGGCAGAGCTGGCCGTTCAGGCAATCGGAGGGACTGCAGTAGGAATATTTACGGACTGCTTGCCGAATGAAGTCGAATACTTTGCAAAGCATTCGGACTCGAAATTTATCGTGGCACACGATCAGGAGCAGGTGGACAAGGTACTGCAAATCAAAAGTAATGTCCCTTTACTCACAAAGGTCATATATTGGGATCCCAAAGGATTATGGAGTTACAAAGACGATATCTTGATCAGTCTTGATGAAGTATTAGAGTTAGGTAAGAAATACGAAGAATCCCATCGAGGTCTTTTTGAAAAGGTGATTGATGAGGGCAGAGAAAATGATACTGCTGTTTTATGCTATACGTCCGGTACAACCGGAAATCCTAAGGGTGTTATGATTAGCCATAAATGTCTAATCGGGAATGCCAAGATATGGGCTGAGAAGCTGGACCAATGGGACGACAAAGATCATTATGTCTCTTTTTTGCCTCTGGCCTGGATAACGGAACAGATGATGATCGCCTCTACACTGACTGCCGGTGTCGTTGTAAATTTCACTGAAAAAGCCGAAACCGTACAACAGGATATCAGGGAGGTCGGACCTCAGATCTTATTCTGGGGAGCCCGGAACTGGGAAAGCGTTAACCGGCTCATACAGGCAAAGATCATGGATACTACATTCCTTAACCGGTTGTTGTATAAATTATTTTTGCCCATCGGCTATAGGATGGTAGACATCCAGACGAAAGGGGAAAAGGCGGGGATCCTGTGGAAATCTCTGTATCGGATTGCAAATTGGGGGCTTTTCAGAGACCTTCGAGACAGGGTTGGACTGCTCAGGGTAAAGCATGCCTACACCGGGGGAGCACCTACGAGCCCTGATGTTATTCGTTACTTTCAGGCAATTGGGATACGGATCCAGGTAGCTTATGGGTCTTCAGAATTCCCGTTGATTTCCTTGGAGAGTGGCAGCGGTGTGAACACAGGAACTTCAGGCCTGCCTAGTCCTGATGTAGAAGTAAAGATATCCCCCGAGGGTGAGATTATTGCTAAAGGCCCATACATGTTTTCAGGATATTACAAAAATCCGGAAGCCACTGACGAAAAGGTCAAGGACGGTTGGTATTACACCGAAGATTTTGGGCACATTACCGAAGAAGGGGAACTTGTGGTGATGGATCGTTTGAGTGATATTCGTACGTTGAGGAATGGCGAGAAGTATTCCCCTCAATATATCGAGAGCCGGCTGAGATTCAGCCCGTATATGAAAGATCTGTTGGTGGTTGGGGGGGAAGAGCATGACTATGTCTGCGGCCTTGTCAATATTGATATGGATAACGTTGGACGTTGGGCGGAGATCAGAAAAATTCCCTATACCAGTTACACGGACTTGTCTCAAAAACCAGAAGTCATAGCATTGATCAAACAAGAATTTATTAGAGTGAACAAGCTGATCCCCAAGCATGCCGGGGTAAGAAAATTCATCAACATGCATAAAGAGTTTGATGCTGATGACGCTGAACTTACGAGAACCAGAAAAATAAAAAGGGATTTTATGGAAAAGCGGTATAGCCAAATGATTAAAGCAATTTATGATGATATGAATGAGCTAAGTCTCGAAGCGTCCGTGACTTACAGAGACGGCAGGAAGGGTACAATTAAGACGAACGTTAAGATTAACACTATGAATTGAAAGAGGAAGAAAACGGTGACAACCTTTTTTCAGTTTTTTGTAAACGGTGTCATGAGCGGCGGTGTGTATTCCCTTATCGCTTTAGGTATTGTCCTGATCTATAAATCAAGCAGCATCTTTAATTTTGCCATAGGCGAGATGGTGATGCTCGGGGCATTTTTCATGTGGACATTCTTCGATATGTTTGGATTACCGTTCACGTTAAGCCTTATTCTGACAATTCTGGCCTCCGGTGGTCTCGGTTTTCTCATGCAAAAATTGGCCATCCAGCCACTTATCGGTCAACCCATTCTGAGTGCAATACTGGTCACCTTGGGTCTGTCGCATATCCTGAGCGGAGCTGCCATGCTGACATGGGGCGGAACCACGGAGAGATTGAGCGCCACCCTACCCGGTAAGCCCTTATTGATAGGCGATGTTATAATTCCCCATGATCTATTGTGGTGTTTCGTTGTAGCGGTTTTTATCTTTGTGGTTTTTGGCCTGTTTTACAAGTATTCGAGGATCGGTTTGGCAATGCGAGCGGTTGCTGAAGATCACGAGATAGCACAGGCACGGGGAATAAATGTCAGAACCACCTTTGCTGTGATCTGGTTTGTTGCCGGAGTAATAGCTTCGGTAGGCGGCATACTTTTAGGATTTCGGCTTGGGGTGACCCAGTTTTTGAGCTTAATCGCCCTAAAGGCATTTCCAGCCGTCCTTTTTGGTGGAATCGAGTCTATTGGAGGCGCCTTTCTGGGGGGTATTATAGTGGGCCTACTGGAAAGTCTGACAGGGGGCTATATTGATCCTTGGATTATGGAAATAAGCCCCTATATTATTTTGCTTTTAGTTTTGGTTATAAGACCCGAAGGTCTCTTTGGCTTGGAAAGGATAGAAAGGATATAACATGGGTGCCTATTGTCCTTGTGGTACGCGTAATTTCAATTACAAAAAAGATATGGCTATTGTTCGAACGCCCTTTCATTGGGCGGCATTGGTCATTCTGCTTTTGCTTCTCTTTCTTTTTCCGACATTCTTTGGGGGAGTGCTGGTAAATCTGGTGAACGAGATCGCAATTATAACCCTAGCGGTTATGGGCCTTAATATCCTGACCGGATTGTGTGGGCAGATTTCATTGGGGCAATCGGCGTTTATGTGTGTTGGCGCTTATACTACAGGAATCCTTGCTGCCACATATAATATCCACTTCCTGGTTGCCCTGCCTTGCGGCGCTTTGGGGGCGGGAATAATTGGGCTGGTTTTTGGCCTTCCATCTGTGAAAATTAAGGGTTTTTACATTGCAATGGCTACATTAGCCGCCCAGTTTATCATACCGGCCCTGATTGCCACACCTCTCGAATTTATCACCAACGGAAGCAATAGCCTGCGCATCCCCTCCCCGGAATTGGGAGGCATCGTCTTTAATTCTCCGCAGAGTATGTTCTATATTATTATACCTATCACGGTAATCATGGTATTTTTTGCAGAGAATCTTACTCGCACAGGGATCGGAAGGGCATTTGTGGCCATTCGGGATGATGATTTGGCAGCGGATGTTATGGGTATTGATATCTTTCGATATAAACTCCTGGCATTTTTTGTCTGCGCTGTGTATGCCGGAATGGCTGGTGGGTTATGGGCTTACTGGTTGCGATCCATAAATCCGGACCATTTCCATCTACACGAGTCCATAAAGTTTTTGGGAATGCTGGTCGTAGGGGGAATGGGAAGCATACCAGGGGCTGTCTTTGGTGTCTCTTTTTTACTTTTCATGGATTATTTTGTAAGAGAATTTGGCATGCAGATGAGCACTTTTTTCCCAATGTGGGCACCTGCTTTTCAGCAGGCCTCAGTTCCCTTACTCTATGGGCTTGTCATAGTGCTGTTCCTTATTTTTGAACCAAGAGGGCTTGCCCATAGGTGGACGGTCTTGAAATCCTCTTACAGGCTGCGTCCATTCTCTTATTAGCTCAAAAATGGTTTATTTTCTCAAAAAGCATCTTTAGTCGTTATGAAAGGAATGTGAGTAACAAAAGGAGTGGAAATTCGTGCGACAAGATCCTGACTTGATCGTTAATCTTTCCAGTCCAAAACCGTAAACCTTTTACTAATCTTGAGAAGGGGGAATCCACATGAAAATGGAAAAGTCTCTTAGAATGAAATGCGCATTAATTTTGATGATTGTTTTTTTTGTTTTTCCCGCAATGAATGCGGTGGCTGAACAGGCAAAGCCGGAAAAATTTACTTTTTATCTGACAGGTGATTTGAGCGGACCAATGGGGCCGATGAATTGTTCTATGATCCCAGCCCTTTCTGACTTCTGTGAGTGGTTTAACGCTGAAAAAGGCGGTATAAGAGGCGTGCCCTTTGCTTTCGTGGCCAAAGACAACACGGGGAACGTTTCTAAGGGGGTGGCCGCTTATGAATATTTCCGTCAACAGAAGCCTAAGCCAGTTGTCGGGTCTTTTCACCCGGCATTTGTGGGTGAGGCATTAAAGGACCGCCTCGCTGAGGATAAAATTGTCGATTTTTTCAATACAGCTTCAAATCCCATTTTATTTCCGGTCGGCTACCTTGTGGGGTGCTGCCCGTCATACGCCAGTGGCGTCGCAGCTGCAATGAATTGGGTAAAGAAAAATTGGAAAGGTGGAAAGATCAAGCTCGGACTACTGACCTGGAACAATTCCTATGGAAAGGCTATTTTCGACCCTGAGCTCAGAAAATGGATCGAACAGAGAGATTGGATAGAGCTTGTAGGCGAAGAGGTTTTCAGCCCAAGAGATGTGACTGTATCCACACAGGTTATACGTTTGAAAAATAAAGGTGCGAACTGGATTGTGGACAATACCCTTGGAAACGGCCCGGTCCTTGTTAGAAAAAGCCTTCGTTCTATGGGGCTACTGAGCCAGGATATAAATGATACGACACCAGGAAAGATCCATCATGCAACAAATGCATGGGGTATGGATGACTCTGCCGTAAGAGTGGGAGGAGTTGAACTAATGAGCGGGATGGTTGGTGTTCGTCCTTTTGCCTCATTTGCTGAGAAAGATAATCCGGGCGTCAAATTGGTGACGGAATGGTTGGACAAAAAGAAAAGAGGCAAGGCCATAAGAAATGCCTCTTATTTGATCAAATGGGCAAAAATGTGGCTGATAACTGAAATCGTGGGCAAACTTGTCGATGAAAAAGGTTGGGAAGGCGTTACAGGCGAAAATTTTCTGCACGAAATATTGAATACGACAAACTTTAATTCCCTTGGAATTTGCGATTTTACTTATAGTTCTGATTATCCTATGCTTAAGCGCAGTAAGATTTACATGGTCCAGAAAAATGGCGACCTGTTACCCTGTAGCGATTATTATGAGCTTCCTGATTTGAGACCGGCAAAGTATAAATAAAGAAGCCACAGTCCAATTGCTGCGGTTTTTGTTTAACCCGAAGAGTGGCTGTTTTTAGCGGTTACTCTATGGATGAAATACGCCGGCAATGCCAGGCCGCTTTGCCTGGCAGTGCCGGGAAACACTGTTAAAATCCAAGAGGATGGGTATTCGTACGTTTCA
>JAIOSR010000436.1 GCA_021107495.1 Desulfobacterales bacterium
AAAAAAGAGTGCAGAAGGCAAAAGAGGAGGCAATCAAAGCGGCTGAAGAAGCGGAGGAAAAGACTAAAGAACTGGATTCTGCCGTAGTAAGCGGTGCTGATGAGGAATTAATGTCCAAGGTGAAAGACACCATCAAGTCCAAAAAGGAGGCCGAAAAGGCCTCTCGCCGCGCAGCAAAGGCACTGGCAAAAGCAGAGGATGCTGCCAGGGAAGCGGAAGCCCTGGGAGCGATACCTGATAAAGAAAGACATGAAAACACAGAGCCGTCAGACGCAGAAAAGACCAAAGATAGTAAATGAGGATCATCTAAATCTAAAAGACCCATGAGACCCTGAGAGAAATGTTATGCTTCGAAAAAGTGAATAGGGACCAGGCGTTTTATTCTTATTGATATTTTATTATTTACCTGTCCCCCTTTCCAATAAAAAATGGCCGTGAATAAAATCGTCAAAAATTTACCGAGTAACGCTATCTGGAAACACTTCAAGGGTGATGGTGAAACAGCGCATTTTTATCATGCCAACGGTTTCCCGTTAGGGGTATATAGCCCACTGCTAACCAAACTAAGTCAAAAGTTCAAATTGAGCGCCTTGGGATGGCGAGCGACATGGCCGGACATGGGCTTACCGCCGAAGCGCAGAGACTGGCAGTTTTATGCCGACGATTTAATCGCCTTCATTGAGCAACAATGCCAGGCGCCGATCATTGGTATTGGTCACTCCATGGGTGCCACTTGCACTATTCTAGCCGCTGAAAAGCGACCGGACTTATTTAAAACACTTGTGTTGATTGAGCCCGCAATGGTATCTCGCAGCCTTGCCATGCTTCTTCGCCTTATGCCGAAAGCATTAATGAATATTATCGAACCTGCCAAAGGCGCATTAAACAAACCCGATATCTGGCCTACCCGCGAGGCCTTTCTTGCTTATTGCAGAAAATTCAGCGCTTACAAGCGTTTTGACGATGAGGCATTTCAAGTGATGGCACAGAACGGAGTAGTCGAAACACAAGACGGCCGGTTTCAATTGGCCTTTCCCAAAGTATGGGAGGCCCACAATTATACCCAAGCACCTAATGTAATGGCCAATCTTGAGCGACTGAAAATGCCCTGTGTAGCGGTGCGTGGCAATCCTTCATTCTTTTTCACAGAGGCTCTTTGGCAAGAATGGCAGAATCGTTGCCCCGATACAGTATTCAAACAAAATCTTGCGTATGGGCATCTTTTGCCGCTTGAAAGCCCATCGATTTGCTACAAACTCATTGATGCCGGCTTGTGTGAACTTTATTGATACGTAGTAGGTAAACAGGGGCAGGCGCTTTATTCTTATTGACATTTTAGTATTTGCCTGTCTCCCTTTCCATATTTTGGGTTGCCTGTTCCATGCTATCCTGATATCATTAAACAACATGGAAAAAGCAAGAGTAATTTTTCCGGATTTAGTCATTTAATATAAAAATAGTTGGAATATTTGCCATGCTATGGGGATGATATCAAACAACATTTTCCAGCTATTGACATTATGTGGCTAAAGGGGATTAAGATTGAAAGTGATAGTTAAAGGATTTCTTCTCGCTGCTTTGATAGTTGGTGGTTTGTATTTTTGGTTTCTATTCCCACTCGATTGGGAAACGGTCGATAGTAAGAAAGATCCTGAAGGTGGGTGGGTTGCCTATTATCTTCAGTCTAAGTCCGAAGCTGGTGAGGCTCCGTATGGCGACCACCTTATTTTAGCCCCAAGTTATTGGCCGCTTGGGCAATATTACGGTGAAGTGGTCTTTGCGGGTTATTGCGATGGTGGTCCTGAGTTCCGGTGGCTTGATAAGCATCAACTACTTATAGATTGCAAGTCTGCAAAAGTAATGAAAAAAATGAATACCTTTAAAGAGGTGCTCATTCAGTATGAAATCGTTGACGGAACGCCTCATAGCAGGGCGCCCCAGCCGACGCAGTAAACTGCGCTGCTTGGCTTAATCGTTAGGTGGCACCCGGACCGGATCCGGGGTTATGGTGAGGATCTTCATTTGCTGCACATATTTGTAGATGCTGATGCGTGCCCGGTCAAAAACGAGGTATACCGCGTCGCAAGCCGATATCGCCTTAATGTCACATTGGTGGCAAACTCTTGGATGCGAATTCCGAATGAACGATGGATTGTACTCGAAGTTGTAGAGGACGGATTAGACGCGGCCGATGATTGGATCGCCGAACACGTGGAACCACACGACATCGTTGTCACCGCTGATATTCCGCTTGCGAGCCGCTGTCTGAATGAAGGCGCACGTGTCATTGGTTCAACCGGAAAGCCGTTCACGGAAAACAACATCGGTGAGGCCGTCGCGACTCGGGACCTGTTGTCGGACCTCCGTGGCGCAGGAGAGATAACGGGCGGGCCGCCGCCGCTAAAGAAACGTGACCGATCGCGTTTTCTTCAACAGCTCGACGAAATAATTCAATCAATCCGTCGTAAGCAACCGTTCAATTCCACCTAAAATTGGCGTTAACCGGCCTGGTTTTCCGCCAGCGCTTCAAAACAGCCCGTTACACGAAGCGTTATTTGTTTTTCAATAAAGAGGATAAAGCAATGTCCACACCTTTAACACTTGAAATATTTTCGGATTACGTCTGACCCTGGTGCTACTTCATTACCGGGCGTATTGAACAGCTTAAGAAAGAATATGAAATCGCAATTCAATGGCGTGCTTTTCCCCTTCACCCGAACACACCTGAAGAGGGGCTTTTGCTTGAACAGCTTTTTGGCAATTACCCCGTAGATATAGAAGAAATTATGCGCCGTTTGATAAAAACGGCGGCAGAGCTGGGATTGCCTTTCGGAGAAAGGAAAAAGACCTATAATAGTCGTTTAGCCCAGGAATTGGGTCTTTGGGCTGAGTCAAAGAATAAAGGGGATGTATTCCATCCGGCGGCCTTCAAGGCCTACTTTGTAGACGGAAAGAACATTGGAAAGATTCCGGTTCTTGTGGATTTAGCAGCATCTGTTGAGCTCCCCGGCGAAGAAGCTGCAGCAATTCTTGAGACAAGGGCATTTAAGGCAGCGGTGGATGCGGACTGGAACCTTTCGCGAGAGAAAGCGATTACGGCTGTTCCTACATTTGTGATGAATCAAGATAAATTGGTTGGTGCACAGCCCTACGAGATGTTGGTAAAACTAATGGAGGCAAATGGGGTCAAAAAAAGGAAAGAGAATAGAGTGCGGTCAGGTCTTCATTCCTGACCCCTAATCCGTGATCCATTTTTTGAGGATCGATTCGTCCACTTCAATACCCAGCCCCGGACCATTCAGTAGAGGGGCATGCCCTTTGAGTCCAAAAGAAATATCTTTTGTAACAATATCTTCCCTTAATAAATACTTTGAAAATGATCCCTCAAGATATTTGCATTGCCGGGAGAGTGCATAAAAATGACGGCCTGCTGAGGCAAGGATTGCGGTCTCTCCGATATGACAACTGATCTGGCAAAAAATTCCGTTTGCCTTAGCTATGTCCAACAATTTTAGACACTTTATAAGACCACCGCACTTGGACAGTTTGATACTAAAGCCCTTGCAGGCTTTTTGCTCTATAAGTTGCATAGCGTCTTCCATCGTGCACATGGATTCATCGGCTATAACAGGGATACTACTCCGGCTTGAAACAAATCCTAACCCTTTGACATCGGCCTTTTGAACGGGTTGCTCTATCGTGCTGATACCGAATGGTTGTACTTCTTCAATAAAAGCCATTGCCTCGTCCGGTGAAAAGGCCCCGTTACAGTCAACCCGCAAATCAACATCCGATCCAAGATTTTCTCTCACCAACTTTAGAGTGGATATCCCGCTGTCTTTATCCTCGATCTTTAGCTTTACGAATTCCAACCGGAGTTTTTTGACCATATTAAGAAGCTGCGAAAGGGACTGCTCGGGTACTACCGGTATTACTGCGGAATAGACATAAGGATCTGCTGCAGGCTTTTGAGCGAACAATCGCCACAAAGGCTTACCTTCTCCCTTTGCCCAAAGGTCAAGGATTGCCAATTCCACGGCACACCACGCAGACGGATATTGCTGACTCAATTTCAGCGAACCCGTTATCTCCAGATAATCTGCAAGACCTTTAAAGGTATGGAATTCATTTGCTGCAAGTCGCTCGGCAAGAGAGTTCGCCGTCTCGATTGTCTTATTTAGGGTTTCCCCTGTAACAAAAACCCTCGGGGTCCCTTCCCCGTATCCTGTATGGCCCGATTCATCATTCGCAACCACGACGATCGCTTCGGTTTCAGTCCCTTTGTACAGGTTATGAGAAACCTGCCAGTTAAACGGAATAGATATTCGGTGTACACTGATTTTATGAATGCGCATGCTGAAGTACTCAACCTGATCAATCAAAAAATATTTTGCAGATATTCGGCCTTATTAATGGAGACATATGAAGAAATATCCGGGAGATTAAGTGATTTTTTTGCAAAATCCAGCAATTGATCATACTCAAAGCGCAGACCTAATGCCTTGTAGTAGTTCTCCAAAAGCCTTTTTGGCCTTAAGCTGGCGAATTTACAGGGTATGGAAAGCGTTGGAATGCCTTCCTGCTCGAGCATTCTACGAATATCACTGTCGTTCAGTTTGATCAGGGGCCTGAAAATAGAATATCCTTCATTCATCTTGAGCAGGGGATAAAACCGCTGGGATGTCTCAAGAAACCTGTTTTTTCGGTCATCAGCAAGCATTCCCTGATCACTGCCATAGATGTTGTTCAGCAAGTGTTCTATAGAATAGCTGACAATATCCCAAAGAGAATAGCTGGCGATAATAGTGAAGCGCTCCGATTTGCCTA
>JAIOSR010000122.1 GCA_021107495.1 Desulfobacterales bacterium
GGTTTGTGATCACGCCTGAAGGAGATATCAAAGGATCGAAAATTTTAAAGACGTCCGGGCACGATCATCTTGACGAAGCAGCCCTTACGGCTGTGAAGCTTTCCGCCCCCTTTCCAAAACCTCCAAAGCAGTTTTTCAAAGGAGAAATCACTCTTGCGATTACCGTCGTTTTTGAGCTGACTTGATTGTATCACAACCTTTTTTCCCGCTCCTTTCCCTCCTCTGTGATCAGCCGACAGGATATCATCAAGAGTTTGGTCAACAGGGCCACCAGAGGGGGGATCACCCTCAAAAAGATGGCGTCATACCAGCGAAACTGAGATTTTTTTGCGGGTTTTAATTCCATTTTTCCTCGATATGGGCGGATCCTATACCATCTTTTTATCCTTGGGAAACTTGGAGAGATACTGATCGGCGGACAGTAAATTATTGGCACAAATGGTTAAAAATGGTTATTATAGTTCCAATTAAAATATATTATAAATTTTATTGACATAAAGTAACGGTTGTGCTTTATTTCACATGATTTTCCTCCAAAAAGGTCTGTTCATATAGGGGCTGTTAAGAGATAAGGCCCTCTTTTTTGGGGATTACATATGTCATATGTGATCTAAGCCAGCACACCCGGCTAAGCCGGTGGTGCTGACTTAAAATGATTAGTAAAAAAGGTAATATTGGGAGATGTGGTGGCCAAACTGATTCTGCAAGTGGTTAATAATAATCAGATTACGGAGATAATTAGCAAGGAGGCCGCTTTCGAGATGGAGATCCATGAAGGAAAAGAAATTACCGCCGTGATCAAGGCTACCGAGGTAGTGTTGATGGAGGAATAAGATAACGAGGAGAAATGAAAAATGAAAATCATTTTTAGGTTTCTGATAATTTTAGTTGTTATCACATTCTGTTTTGGACTTTCAGGTTTTAGCATTGCCTGGGCCGGGGAAGAAAAGCTCACCTTTGGGGCTAACACACGCTTTCGATATGAATATCAAGATAATTTCAACGCGAAGTACTACGGAGATCGTCCGAAAAAGGGAGAAGCTAATGATGGATTCCTTCTAGGAAGATTTCGACTTGGGTTTGATTACCGTCCAACTCAAAATATCCATTTGGCAGTATGGATGCAGCATTCGGAAGTGTGGGATTTGGCCCTTAAGGAAGAGGATTTCTACAAAAACAATTTTAAGCGGGAAAACAATCCTTATGAGGATAGTTACGAGCTTTACGATACTTATGTGGAAATCGACGAGATATTTTCTCAGCCCCTTAGTATGAAATTGGGAAGGCAGGTGATTGCCTATGGTGACATGAGGATTTTCGGTCCGGGCCAGTGGGGAAATACAGGGAGGTGGATCTGGGATGCTGGAAAACTCTCATATAAATTCAAAGCCGGTTTTCTGGATGCATTTTATGGAAAAACCCAGCTTCATGATCCTAATGTGTTTAGCCTGGATCACGGCCACGGATTTGAGAGTTTCGCGGTTTATAGCCATTTTAAGCTCCCGGACAGGCTTTCCGGTGTGGTCTTTGAGCCGTTTTTTATGACTAAGGATAATGACCGCGATGTGTATAAAGGTGAAGATAATCGAATTGGAGAACTGAATTCCTACTACACTGGAGTTCGAATCTACAGGAAAGATTTCAGGGGATTTGATGGGGATTTTACTTTCATAATGCAGGACGGGGATTATAGCCGTGATGACATTGATGCGTATGGCTATCATTTTTTATTGGCTTATAACTTCAAGCAGGTTTTTTTTAAACCGAGGTTAAGCGTGGAGTATAGCTATGCCTCAGGAGACAGTGATCCTAACGACGGCAAACACGATACATTCGACGGGGCCTTTGGGGCCAGGGATAAAATGTATGGAAGGATTAACCTGTTTCACTGGATGAATCTGAAGGATGCCCAGGTAAACCTGGAAATCCGACCAAAGAAATGGCTCTATTTAAAGGCAGAGTATCACCAATTCCGGCTGGCTGAGAAAGAAGATGCCTGGTATCTGAATTCCAAGGAATATCGCGACAAGACCGGCAGATCAGGAGACAAAGTGGGAAAGGAGTTTGATATCGTCGGAAAGTTGAAAATTCCACAAGGGATTGAAGTTCAATTTGGTTGCGGATATTTCTGGCCGGACGAGTTCGCCAAAAAAAAGGCGTCTGACAAAAAGGCAAACTGGGTATTTTTGCAGTTTGTATACAAATTCTCGTACGCCTTCTTTTAAGAGCTTACTTTTCCCTCTAATCCATAATTACAAAAACAAGGAGGTAACATGAAAAAACAAGCTATTGTTGTTTCCATGTTGATACTGATAATCGTCCTGTCTGTTAAGACGATCCAGGCAGGAGGGGCCGAAAAGCAAAGATATAATGCGGTTTATGGAACGGGTGAGACTGCCATAACACTGGCTACCGGCAGTCCGGGGGCATTGGGTCTCCTGAAGGCATTAGCAGAACCATTTTGCAATGCCAACCATTGTCGCATCAACTGGATCAAAAGGGGGAGTGGGGCATCGCTTAGAGCCTTGAAAGCCGGTGAAGCGGATATGGTCATGGTGCATGCGCCTGCCGCGGAAAAAAAGGCAGTCGAAGATGGGTGGGCTACCATGAGGACACTTCTGGGAAGTAATGAGTTTTATATTGTGGGTCCCGGTTCAGATCCTGCGGGCATCAGCAGGGCCGGATCTGCCAAAGAAGCTTACACCATGATGGCAAAGGCACGCGCAAAATTTTTCTCCCGGGGGGACAGCTCGGGCACGCATAAGAAAGAAATGAAAATCTGGAAGAAAGCGGGAATCAAGCCTCACGGGGCCTGGTATGTAGTAACAGGAGATTTCATGGGGCCAACTCTGATGCGGGCAGACAGGGCGCCTGGCTATTTTATGACCGATTCAAGCACTTTTATTGTCAAGCAATCAAGGTTAAAGAATCTCAAGGTTCTGTTCAAGGGAGACCCGATCCTGGTCAATGTCTATCATGCCCTTGTAGCCTCTCCTGAAAGATATCCATCTGCCAATTGTGTGCTGGCAGCAAAGTTCGTAAGGTTTATGAACTCTTCTGAGGGCCAGGAGATCGTGAGAGGATATGGCAGTCATAAATATGTCGCCGCCCTTTACAAGTACGCAGAATATGCCGGAAGATGGGAGAAATGAAAAGGAGGTAGTGATCATGGAATCGGAGAAAGTAAAAAAACTAAATCGTCGGGAGTTTTTGAAAAATACAGGCATGGCCTCTCTTGCAGCCGCAACATTAAGGTCAGAAACCGACAATGGACCCCGATATGATCCGTGAGGAATTCAACTGGCTTCAGTACCGGCACCTGCGCCAGGTGTTCAGCCATCCCCTGGAAGAAAGCTTCCAGATAAAACGTGTCCCTAACTATAAATGGGAATATCCTCACTGCGAGCCGCTCTGGGTCCCGAGGATGGATAAAAAGGCCAAGTGGGCACCTTATAGACCTCATCCTGAGAAGAGATAAACAGGATTCCCTACCGATAAGACAGGATGATGACGTTGGATTGTCGGCATAAGTTAGTTGTAGGGTGGGTTGAGGCACGAAACCCACCGAAAAATTGATTTTAAAATGAGAGCGTCCAAGTGTTGGTATGGGTTAGATATAATGCCTATCTTACTAATATCAGACTTTTATTGACTTATAATTACAGATATGCTCTAATTCATCCCAAAAGGAGGGGGCAAAGGATGGACGAAAGGAACCTGCTCAGCACGCGGGAGGTTGCACAATTTCTAAATATCAATGAAAAAATGGTCTATACCCTGATTGCCGAGAAGGGTCTTCCGGCTACCAAGGTGACGGGCAAGTGGCTCTTTCCGCGCCACCTTGTGGAACAGTGGGTGGAAAATGAGACTATCAACTTCCCTAAGACAAGAGATCCCCTGCCGCCATATCACGGTTTGCTCATAATAAGCGGGAGCAACGATATCCTCCTTGACAGGACCATTTCCCTGTTCAATCAACTCTATCCGGAGAACGTGTCCGTGTTCGGCAACTTAGGAAGCCTGGGAGGGATTCGGGCCCTTATACGCAATCTCTGTCATATGGCGTCCAGTCATCTGCTCCAGGAAAATGAACAGGAGTACAATTTCGGCTTCGCCGAAGATGAATTGGGTCAACTGCCCGCGGTGATTAATTTCTGCAGACGGGAACAGGGAATCATCATAGCCAAAGGCAACCCCAGGGAGATACAGGGCGTGGCAGACCTCGGAAAACCCGACTTAAAGATCGTAAACCGTCCCCTGGGTACGGGAACCCGCTTGCTCTTAGACAGGGAGCTTGAAAAGGCAGGTATTGAAGGGGAGCGGATTGAAGGTTATGGTCGGGAGCTTCAACGCCACCTGGATGTGGGGCTTGAAGTGCTGTCGGGCAGGGCGGATGCCGGACCCGGAATCAGGGCCGTGGCAGGGCTTCTGGAACTTGACTTTATTTCTTTGCGGTGGGAACGGTTTGATTTCCTGGTTCTCAAGGACCGGTTTTTTGATAAAGGGATACAGCTTTTTGTGGGCCTTTTGCATGAACCGGCCTTCAAGGAATTGGCTGAGGACCTGTCAGGCTACGATTTGAATCTTTGCTCCAAGATGGTTTTTCCCCAGGAGACAGAGAATAAGAAGGAGACATAACCAATGGGTCAAAATAACTTTTTTTCAAAATGCGGTGTCCTTCCCATCCTTGTCCTGGTGTTTTTGTTTTTCTCGCCTGTTTCAGCCAGTGGCGAGCCTCGCGGAAAATTAATCATATTTCATGCAGGTTCTCTGGCAATTCCTTTCAAAGAAATGAGCATAGCATTTGAAAAGAAATATCCCGGTGTGAAGATATATCGAGAGGCTGCGGGTTCGCGTACATGCGCGCGCAAGATCACGGACTTGAAAAAGCCGTGTGATGTGATGGCCTCGGCAGATTATACGGTTATTGAAAATCTTCTCCTGCCTGATTATGCGGAATGGAATATCTCTTTTGCAACCAATGAGATGGCGATCATGCACAGGGAAAATTCCAAGTATGCAAAGGAGATCAACGGAACGAACTGGCACGAGATTCTTTTCAGGAAGGGTGTGGAATACGGGCATTCCGATCCTAACTGTGATCCCTGCGGCTACCGGAGCCAGTTAGTCTGGCAATTGGCTGAAAAGTATTACCAGGTTCCGGGTCTGTATAAAAAACTGAGAGACAAATGCCCGCCGCGTAATGTTCGGCCCAAGGAGACCGATCTTATAGCCCTCTTGGAGGCGGGCGAGATTGATTATCTTTTCATATACAGGTCTGTGTGCGAGCAGCATCAAATGCCTTTCGTGGTTCTGCCCGACGAGATAAATCTCAAGTCGGCGGCCCACGAGGCATTTTACAAACAGGCTTCGATTAAAATATCAGGGAAAAGGCCGGGCGAGTTCATCAAGAAGACCGGAAAACCAATGGTCTATGGCATAACGGTGCCAAAGGACGCCCCGAATAAAGAGACGGCCATTGCATTTGTGGCCTTTGTCGTGGGGCCTGATGGTCAGGCAATAATGAGGCGTAACGGCCAACCCCCGGTATCCCCTCCCAAGGCCACGGGAGGTTTAGACCTGATGCCCGTTCAATTAAGAACACTGGTCAAATGAAAAGTTTCAGTATTATATTTTCAGGTCTCAGCTTGATACTCGTCATATTGGTGGTGATCCCTTTAGCCAGTATGATCCTTAGCTCTGATCCGGAAATACTAAAAGCCACAATATCCGACCAGGAGGTAGTTTCATCCATACTCCTGACCCTTCGTTCCGCACTCTGGGCAACTCTTGTTAGTGTAATCTTTGGTATCCCACTTGCGTATCTTTTGGCCCGGCGAAATTTTCCGGGAAAAAGCATTGTCCAGGGACTTGTGGACCTGCCGGTGATGATTCCCCACACTGCCGCCGGTATTGCACTCCTTATGGTCTATGGCCGGAACTTTTTTATGGGCCAGGCCTTTGGAAAAGTGGGAGTGACATTCGTGGGCACAGAGGCGGGCATAAGTCTGGCCATGGCCTATGTTTCCCTGCCTTTTCTGGTAAATTCGGCCAAGGATGGCTTTCTGGCCGTGGATCCTAAATTAGAACGTGTGGCCCGTACA
>JAIOSR010000154.1 GCA_021107495.1 Desulfobacterales bacterium
GCCTTGACCCGTTCCGGAGGAAACAAGGCCAAGGCCGCCAGAATTCTGGGTGTCGGCCGTGCAACCCTGTACCGTTTTTTAACGGATTTTCCGGATATAGGGCTTACGCAAAAATAACTTTACATTTTTGCATCCCATCTTCAGACCATATTTGGCAGCTCCTCAATCGCAAAATCCTCGCAATAGTAATACTATTCCTCTGGTTTTGCTCAATCGGAGCAGCCAAATATGACCCAAATCCGGGCGCCAATTCTGCTAAGTTATTCTTGCGCAAGCCCTTATCATGAGATACTCTTGATTCCCAATCCCTGTTGGATAAAAAAACTATGAATCTTCTTTCAGGACAGCCCTGGCGATTTCCAGGTCGTACGCCTGATTCGGTTTGAAATTCTTCTCTCGATCATACATCGCTTCGGCTTGTTTTATCGCTTCATATGGTATCCAGCCATGTTTATCCCATAGCCCGGGGTCACCGGAGTGCCAAAGCCTAAAAAGAACCTCTTCGCCTTCTTCTTGAACATACATCCTGACTTGCTTGTTTTGCGGAAAGGGATAATAATATTTCCCCCGGTCATCTTTCATGTGTTTTTCTCCTTATCATTCTCGGACAGCCTCCTAAACCCGACACACAACAACACTGGTATTGTCAAGGCCTCCGGCGTCAAGGGCAGCCTCTACCAGGCTATGTGTGCAGTCGTAAACATTTTGCTCAGACTCGAGTATTTCCTTTATCTCGTCATCCGTCACCATGTCGGTTAAGCCGTCGCTGCATAGAACAAAAATATCATCTTTCTGACGTTTGTCCCAGTTAGTGTCCGCATAGACTATCGGTCTAAGACCAAGGGCTCTCGAAATTATGTTTTTCCCCGGTTCAACGCCACGTTTGCCCGCATCCAGCCATGCCTGATAAGCAGAATGATCCTTAGTCAAACGCTCCAGTTTGGATTCACGCAGGCGGTATATTCTGCTGTCCCCGACATGGAACCACAAAACGTGATTATCCCCTACCAAGACAAGACCCACTATGGTTGTTCCCATGGGCAGGTTGAGGTTAAGTTCTACATTACGTTCCCAGAGGAGGGAGGCTGTCTTATCCACAGCCCGATAGATTATGGGAAAAAGTTTGGCAATTTCAGTGGGCACATCAACCATGGCCGTTCCATCAAACATTTCCGCTTCAATCTTTTTCAGATTCAGGAGTTCACTAAATATCTCAATAGCGCACCGGCTGGCCTCCGCTCCATTCGCATGTCCACCCATTCCATCAGCCAACAACACGATCAGCCCTGATTCGTCAATCCAAAATTCATCCTCGTTTTCTTTTCTCTTTTTTCCGACATCCGAAATGCCGACTGCCACTAAGGTATCGCTCTTTATCTGTAAATATTCCCTGGAATCTGTCACTGTAAGCCTCATATAAATGAAAAACATGAATTTCGAGTATTAACCTTCTGAAATTATTAGAGCCTGGTCAAAATATCGATTTATTTCGGACAATACTGCAAGAACCTATACAGAAAAATGAAACGCAGGTCAATCAGGATTGAGTGGATTTAAGGGAAGGTAAAACAATTTCAGCAGATAAGGAAGACACGAAACACATTGATGAGACACCGGTGGAACGTTGTTGATCATATAGACAAACCCTCCCCCGCCTTTTCAATATTTTTGAAACAGCATGGATGAACTGTCATTTGACACGGTGATTGTTTTGTCCTAAATTCCATTTCACTGGTGCGAAACACACGGAGACTTTTGAAAGACGTTCAATTTTCTTTTAAATCAACGCGAGTGAGGCTTTTACCCGCATGAATAACCTCAAGGAGATGACATGACATGAGACGACTGATTGTTGATGAAAACAAGTGCAAAAAGGACGGTATCTGTGCGAGCGAGTGCCCCATGGCGCTAATTAAACTCAAAGACGGCGACGGGTTCCCGGAGATGGTTCCCGGGGGCGAGCAGATTTGCTTAGCATGCGGACACTGTGTGGCGGTATGCCCCCATGGTGCGCTGAGTCATGAACAGGTCCCTTTCGAGGAGTGCACGGCCATAGACAAAGACCTTGTAATCGACGAACATCAGGCGGTGCAATTCCTACGGTCCCGCCGCTCCATCCGTTTTTTCAAAGATGAACCGCCGGATAAGGCGACGCTTAAGCGGCTTATCGAAATCGCCCGCTATGCCCCCACTGCCGGAAATGGTCAGTTGGTGGAGTGGCTGGTCCTGACCGATCCGGTCAAGATTAAGGAGATGGCCGGGATGGCAGTGGATTGGATGCGCAAAGTGTTGGAAAAGACCCCTCAATACGCCCCGCCCTATATGCCGGTTGTCGTGGCTTCCTGGGACATGGGATTTGATGCGGTACTCCGTAATGCCCCTGTGCTGGTTGTTGCCTCAGCTCCCAAAGAGGCCGCTAACGGCATGGTGGACGTGACGCTGGCCCTTTCCTACTTTGAACTGGCCGCCCCCAAATTGGGTCTGGGCACCTGCTGGGCGGGCCTGCTGGAAGGGGCGCTTCTCTCCTCTTCAGCCGCCAGAGAGGCCCTGGGGCTCCCCGAGGGGCACCGGCATCATTATCCGATGATGGTCGGGTATCCCAAGTCGAAATATTACCGGCTGCCCCAGCGAAAAACACCCAAGATCACCTGGAAGTGATCGCCGGCATCAATTAGTCCCCTTAAAGGACCGAGAAATATCAACTCGCTCATATATAACTTTCAAGACACCGGGGGAGAGGAAAACACTGTGCACAAAGAATCGGAGCTGGATGTCTTTTTAAAACCTCACTCCGTAGCGGTTATCGGCGCCACGGAACGCCCCGCGTCGTGGGGTTCTTTCATAATGAATGGCCTCCTTTCCAGGCCATATCCCGGGAAGATCTATCCGGTCAATCATTAGGCAAATCAAGTCTTCGGTATCCGCGCCTACAGGGAGGTCGGGTCGCTTCCCGAATCCCCGGACCTGGCTATCCTCACCATCCCCGCGAAGGCCGTGGAGAAGGCCATTGAAGAGTGCGGCCGCAAGGGAGTGAAAGGGATAAGTATTATCACAGCAGGTTACGGAGAAGCCGTTGAGGACGGGAAGAAAATGGAGCGGGAACTGGTCCGCCTTGCCCGTTCTTACGGGATGCGTCTTTTGGGCCCCAACGTGAGCGGTACGTTTAACCTGCACGCCGAATTCAATGGGTCTGCCTCACCTGAAATGCATCTGGTGAAAAGCAAACTTGCGGCCGTTTGCCAGGGAGGCTATGCCATTTACGATCTTCTGGCCCACGCCTTTTATAAGGGGATGGGGGTTGGAAAATTCGTCCATACGGGAAACGAATCCGATCTGACCACAACCGATTTCCTCGAGCATCTCGGACGGGACCTTGAGGTAGAGGCCATTTTCATGTATGTGGAGGCCATAAAAGAGGGAAAGCGTTTCCTAAAGGTGGCCCGGGAAGTCTCACGTACCAAGCCCGTTGTCATGTATAAGGCCGGTAAATTCAGGGCCTCATCCCGGGCGGCAAAGAGTCACACCGGTGCGCTGTCCGGTATCCATGGAATCTATAAAGGCGCCTTTTCTCAGGCTAACATTCTTATTTCGCCTACCATGGAATTACTGCTCCCATTGGGGCATGCCCTCATCGAACGGCCTCCCATGGAAGGGAATCGGGTCGTCATCCTGACCATGGGAGGGTCCTGGGGCGTGGCCCTGACCGATACCCTTGAAAAGGAGGGTCTTCGGGTCCCGGAACTGAGCGAAACGCTTCAGTCTAATTTGAGGGACCTTGGCATGCCTGTCCGGGCCTCTGTAAAGAATCCGGTGGATATCGGCGCTTCGGGCCTCTTTTTTGATAAGAAGCTGCTTTTTGCCTTAGGCCGCAATATCTTGAAGTCCGGGGAGGCGGACGCGATAATTCTTCACGGCATGGGCCGACCCGGTATGCTTGATGAGAAAGCGCCCGAAAGGCTACGCCTCTTTCTGGAGATCAATAAGGAGATCATACGCGGCTATGCAGGGATGGAAAAAGAGTTCGGTCTTCCCGTCTTTATCGGGAGCATCTTCGCCCAATGGGAAAGCCAGGTAGTCTATGATCTCAATAAGGAGAAAATACGTATCTACGATCGGCTTGACGAAATTGCACAGATTCTTTCGCTGATGTACCGGTACCGGGCCCGCCGGGAAACCATGGATACTCAGGCGGGGCGGATTAGACAAACTCTTCCGGGATGATTTATGGTTCATCCGGTTAATGAGTACACCTCAAAACGACAAATGATTACGAAGTTGAAAGTTGAAGCGGTCTTTTCGTAGTGACTGCTGGAAGGCTTTCGTGATTTCAGGCTGTTATGGGATGGGGGACCCCCTGGCTCCGACGCTCCGAAGGAGCGCAGGAGAACAGCGGAGGGGGGAGGCTTCACCCGCCCATAACTGCTTGAAATCACCCCCGCATAGCGGGATCTTCGACAGGCCGAGAAGCTCGGAATCGAAGAAAAGACTGCTTCAACTTTCCAATCTGCCAACTTCATATCCGAACAGTTTCGCGGTACTCATTAACCGGATGAACCTGATTTATTGATCTTGCCATTTTGTTAAATCCTGTCAGGAAAGCACTCTTCTCTTGCTTTGGGAGGGTACATCTTGATTCCAGACAGCATATTTTTCTTAAACCCGGATATCATTTCACTAAGATCACGGAGGATAAAGCAATCCCTACCTCAAAAAAAGAAGACAGCACAAAAGAGCTTAACGAACGTGCCCTTTACGGTGTAACCGTACTGGAATACTGCTCTATGGTAAGCGGTCCCTACTGCACAAAGATCATGGCCGATCTGGGGGCCGGGGTGATCAAAATCGAGCCCCCGGTGGATGGAGATCCGGCCCGGAAAATGCCCCCCTTTCCCGGGGACAGCCCCCATCCGGAAAAAAGCGGCCTCTTTTTCTACCTCAACACCAACAAACAGGGGATCACCCTCGACCCTGAAACACCCGAGGGAAAAAAGATCTTTCTGGAACTGGTCAAGACCGTGGATATTCTGGTGGAAGACAGCCCCCCCGGCCATATGGATAAGATGGGACTTGGATACAAAGACCTGTGCACCATCAACAAAGGTCTCATCGTAATGTCCATTACACCCTTTGGCCTCACCGGTCCCTACCGGCATTACAAGGGCCACGCCCTGAATATATCACACGTCAGCGGCCAGGCCTATCTGCTCCCCCTTATCTCCCCCCACTCGGACAGACCTCCTGTCAAGGCGGGCGGCCACACCAGCGACTACGACCCCGGACTGGTGGCTATGGTTGCCGTATTGGCCGCGCTTTATCGGAAGGGCATCTCCGGTCGGGGACAGCACATTGACATGAGCAAGCAGCAGGCCCTGATCTCCATGCAGCGGGTGGAGAGCGTCACCTATGCCAACTCCGGGATCGTCATGACCCGTACTGGAAACAGGACACGCATGCCGGGAGGGATCCTCCCGTGCAAGGACGGGCACATCGTGGTCATCACACCGGAAGACCACCAGTGGAAAGCCTTGATGACGCTTATGGGGAATCCCGAGTGGTCCAAAGAGCCCTGGTGCAGAGACATGATGGCCCGGTCCAGGCATGCCGAAACCATCAACAAACTGTTGACTGAATGGACCACCCGGCACACCAAGGAGGAAATATTCCGCAAAGGCCAGGCCCTGAGCTGCCCGATCTCGCCCTGCCAGTCGGCAGAGGACCTCATAAACTCGGAACAACTCAAAACCAGAGGTTTCTTTGCTGACGTGAACCATCCGATCCTGGGTCCTTTAAAGATGCCTACTTCCGCCTCCCGATTATCCGAAAGCCCCTGGCGGTTTGAACGGCCCGCCCCGCTCCTGGGCGAATCCAACGAAGAAATCTATTGTGAGAGGCTGGGGTATGGAAAAGAGGAGCTGGAAATACTCAAGTCAAAAGGAGTTATATAAAATGAAGGAAGGACCCCTTAAGGGCGTGAGACTTACGGAGTTTACATCGGCCTGGGCAGGCCCCTACGCCACCTGCCTCCTCGGTTTTCTGGGTGCCGAAATCATCAAGGTGGAGAGCCGGGTACGCCTGGATCACGCACGAACTCTCTCCTTCAGCACGGGAAGACAGTTCGCCGGGCCTGATGAATCCGAGGTCTTCGACAATCTCAACCTCAACAAAAAAAGCGTCACCCTTAACCTCAAGGAGCCCAGGGCCATAGACCTTGCCATAAAGTTGGCCGGGGTGAGCGATGTGGTCATGGAGAACATGCGGCCCGGCGTGATGCCCAGGCTCGGGCTGGGATATGAGGCGATTCGGGAAACAAAGCCGGACCTGATCTATCTCTCCTCTTCGGCCTGCGGACAAAAGGGGCCGGAGAAAGAATATGTCGGGTATGCCCCTACTTTTGCGGCCATGGGCGGAATTTCCTGGATCACCGGCTATGAAGACTGGCCCCCCAGCAATTTCATGGGCGCTATCGACCTGCGGAGCGCCACCACCGCTGCGGCCTCTATTCTGGCCGCCTTAGTGCAGAAACAGCGTACAGGCAAAGGACAATATATTGATATGGCCTCACAGGAAAGCATTGCCGTGCTCATAGGTGATGTGATGCTGGACTATATGATGAACCAACGGATTCAGACCCGTAGAGGGAACAAAGACTCCCGAATCGCCCCCCACAACTGCTACCGCTGCTCGGGCGAAGACAAATGGATCAGCATCGCCGTGGCCACCGACCGGGAATGGGAAGGGCTCTGCCGCACCATGGACCGACCGGACCTTATAAGGGACATTCGGTTTGCCGCTCCCGAGGAGCGGTATAAATATCAGGACGAGCTTGACCGGATTATTTCGGAATGGACCAGGGACAAGGAAGGCTATGAATTGATGGCGTCCCTTCAATCTGCAGGTGTTGCCGCCGCGCCCACTCTCAGCAGTGAAGGACTGTTCAAGGACCCCCATATTCGTGACCGGGGGGTCTTCCTCCAGGTGGAGCACCCCGTCATCGGTAAGGACTGGGTCATCGCCCCGCCCTGGCGGTTTTCCGAAACCCCGGCACAAGTCAACCGGCACTCCCCCCTTTTAGGGGAACACAATGAGTACGTTTTCGGCGAACTTTTGGGCATGTCATCGGTTGAAATAAGAAGACTGGAACAGGAAAAGGTGATTTATTAGGTGAAATGAGGACGGCGGGAGCAGTAATAACCCTTGCAATTACCCTTTGGGCCAAGCGACCTGGTAAATCGTCTCAGCATTTACCCTAACGCCTTGAACCCTTTATTTGCCGGGCGGTCTGTATCCATTGATACAGACCGCCTGTGTCATCTGAGCCTTTGTGCAAGGGCGATTCCATGCCTATTTAGGTATTTTGTTGAGAGGTATGCCCAGTGCCTTAGCTACCCCCTTGCCGTAAGCCGGATCGGCTTTCATGCAGTTGCCGATGTGACGCATCTGAATTTTCTTGGGCGCGTCGCCGACGGAACGGGCGGTGTTGCCAAAAAGTGCCGTCTTTTGCTTGGCGCTCATTAGACGGAAGAGCAGACCCGGTTGAGTGTAGTAATCATCGTCCACGCGATGATTCCAGTGGTCGGCGGCTCCTTCCAGGCTGAGGGGCGGTTCGGCAAAATCCGGTTGCTCCTGCCACTCTCCGTAACTGTTGGGTTCGTAACCGAGAGTACCGCCATAATTACCGTCTACCCGCATGGCACCGTCACGGTGGTAGCTGTGAAATGGGCAGCGGGAGGCATTTACCGGGATAAGGTGGTGGTTCACGCCGAGCCGGTAAAGTTGTGCATCATGATAGGAAAAAAGACGTCCCTGCAACATCTTGTCCGGTGAAAAGCCAATGCCGGGCACGATAGCGGCCGGGTTAAAGGCCGACTGTTCGACTTCGGCAAAATAGTTTTCAGGATTGCGGTTCAGTTCAAAAACGCCCACTTCCATCATGGGATAATCCTTGTGGAGCCAGACCTTGGTCAGGTCGAAGGGGTTGTAGGGGCAGGTGGCCGCATCTTTTTCCGGCATCACCTGGATAAACATGGTCCAGCGTGGGAAGTCTCGTTCTTCAATGCTCTCATACAGGTCGCGCTGGTGGCTTTCCCTGCACTTACCGATAGCCTTTTCGGACTCTGCATCTGTCAGGTTGCGGATTCCCTGCTGCGTTTTGAAGTGAAACTTGACCCAGTAGCGTTCATTTTTCTTGTTGATAAAGCTGAAAGTGTGGCTCCCGAAGCCGTGCATATTGCGGTAGGAAGCCGGAATGCCTCGATCACTCATGACGATGGTGACTTGATGCAGGGCCTCCGGCAGCGAGGTCCAGAAGTCCCAGTTGTTGAGTGCGCTGCGCAGGTTGGTGCGAGGGTCCCGTTTGACGGCGTGGTTGAGGTCGGGAAACTTGAGTGGATCGCGCAGGAAGAATACGGGCGTGTTGTTACCCACCAGGTCCCAGTTTCCTTCCTCGGTATAGAATTTGAGCGCAAAGCCCCGGATGTCGCGCTCGGCGTCGGCCGCACCACGCTCACCGGCCACCGTGGAAAAACGGGCGAACATTTCAGTCTTCTTTCCCACCTTGGAAAATATTTTGGCCCTGGTATACCTGGTGATGTTTTTGGTGACGGTAAAAGTGCCGTAGGCTCCGGAGCCCTTGGCGTGCATCCTTCGCTCGGGGATCACCTCCCTATCAAAGTGACCGAGTTTCTCCAGGTACCAGACATCCTGCAGTAGCTGTGGGCCGCGTGGTCCGGCGGTCATTACGTTCTGGTTGTCGGCCACGGGAGCGCCGGCGTTGGTGGTTAAAAGGTTACCTTTTTTTGCCATCTTAGCCTTAGTCTTCTTTGCCATTTTAGCTCTCCTTTTCTAAGATAGTTGTTGGTAACGAATAGACCAAAAGTCTTATAAATATTGGAAAACCATTACCTGTCGGACGACTATATTTCATAGATTACCATTTTCCACGGCAAATGAAAATATTTTTACAACTATTTTCCATTTTGGCATTCGGGCACTCTTGTCCAAAATAGGTTTTTGGTTTTAACAACGATTTGAGTCAAAAATTTTCTCAAAACATTAGACGATTAAAGTCCCCCTTTAATAAAGGGGGGCAAAGGGGGTGGTTATGCCTTTAACGGTTAACACTGGCTTTTGGACAGCAATGGCATTCCGGCCCGCTACCGAAATCGGATTCGCGTGGGCAAGGGCGTAGCCTTTTCAGCCATTCGCTTTATAGCGGATTCCTCATTTTTGAGGATATCTAAAAGCATCAAGGCCTCCACCGGGGTGAAC
>JAIOSR010000196.1 GCA_021107495.1 Desulfobacterales bacterium
ATGGGAGGAAGAGGAAAAAGGGGCATGACAAAGCCGTAGGTCATCTCGTCGACCATTTGACGACGGACTCGGATTACGCAGAGGTTTACCAGAAAGAAGAGAAAGAGAAACATCATACTCGCGCTGGAGGCCACGTCAATGGTGGGCAGAAAGGCCGCTACAATGATAACGAGGGCCCCGGTAAACAGCAGTGCCATGTGAGGGGTGCGTTTTTTAGAATGCAGCCTGGAGAAGACCTCCGGTAACATACGGTCCCTGCCAAGCGCATATGAGGCGCGTGTGGCAGAGTAAATGGTGGCGTTCAAGGCGGATGTGGAGGCGAATATGACCGTAATGGTGACAAGGATACTCCCGAAAGACGGCATGAGCATCGAAACGGCCTCCCCAAAGCCCTTTCCTCCATGGCTCCCAATCCATATCCATGCGGGCTGACCCACGTCCTTAACACCCACAACAGATGCAAATGCCACCCCCACATAGGTAAAAACTACGATAACAATCGAGTAAATCATTGCCTTTGGGAGATTGCGCCGTGGATCAATGGCCTCGTCTCCGGCCTGGGCAATGACCTCGAACCCTTCAAATGCCACATATGTAAACCCCATAGTAATAAGGAGCTTGTCCCAGCCATTGGGAATAAAGGGCTGAAAGTTGGCTAAGCGACCGGGGTCCGAGATTGCGGTGCCGATACCTACCAGCGCGATAAAGGCCAAGGTCACTGTCTGTCCCAATGTAAAGATAACACCAAGGGTGCCGGTTTCAGATGCGCCCCGGTAGTTGATATAGATAAAAAAACTTGCGATCAGGATGGCAACGCCCTTTTCCACCAGGATAAGCTGGGTGCCGGTGACGTCAATAATGCCTAATTGGGTTAAATAGTGTACGGTGTAGAGTGCAAATGTGACTGCATAGAGACTCCCTGCCACGGATGAGGCAAACCATTCCATCCATCCGGCCAAAAAGCTGGTACCCCTTCCGAACGCGATTCTCGCAAAATTATATGCACCGCCCGCCTTGGGCACGGCTGAACTCAATTCGGCATAGGACATGGCCGTGAAAAGGGCGATAACCGCGTTGAGCGCAAAGGTAAGGATGACCCCGCCGGGTCCGGCCACCCTTATGGCATTACCGACCCCTAAAAAAACACCGGCCCCTATCATCATGCCCACCCCCATCATAGTGATATGAAGGAGTGTGAGGTTACGGGAAAGCTCTGTGGTTATTTGGGGGTGCTCAGCCCCGGAAGGGGCATCAGGATCGTTCTCAGGACTCGTTGCCATTTATGATTTCCTTCTGTATTTCCCTTAGTGAACCGGGATGGTGAGCGTGGATGCGCTCGATAATGTGCCGGCTCCAAAACGTCAGAAAAACAACAATACACAAGGCCGCGGCTGTGAGGATTATGCCTATAAAGACGTCTAAAGTCATGGGCAACTCCGGGTCATAACGTCATATCAAACAGAGGGTGACCATATACTACTAATGGAAAGACTTGTCAAATTTCAATTAAAAAATGGGGTTCAACGTATTGACCGACATAGAGTATTTGTGTAAAATTGAGCGCTTAGTATTTAGGATATATTAATTTAACTCAATAAAACAGAAAACAACAAAGAAATGACGCATCAATCAGTTCAAACCGTGCAGTCGGGTAATTCATCAAGCCTGGATGAGATCAAAAAGGCCCGCACAAGGGCGGCCGTATCGGTCTGCATCAACCTGTCACTGGCTCTTGGAAAGGGTATCGCAGGTATTTTGGCCGGATCGTCGGCCCTGCTGGGCGACGCAATCCACTCGGCAACAGACGTTATTGCATCGGCTGCCGCATATATCGGACTGTGGCTGGCAGGCCGTCGTCATGCCTCATTTCCATACGGGCTTTATAAGGCAGAGACGGTTGCAACCCTGGTGACTTCCATTGCCATTATTTTGGCCGGTTACGAAATAGGCCGCAGGGCATTTCTGGGACCCGGGACAATGCCCGATGTTAAACTTGCCCTGCCCGTGGCTCTGGCGTGTCTGATTATCACCTTTTCATTCGGGTTTTACCAGCTTCGTATGGGACGGAGGTTCCATTCCCCGGCCCTTGTGGCGGATGCCAAGGATTACCTTGCGGACGGAATGTCCACCGGCGTGGTGGTCATAAGTCTGGTCGGGGCCTATTTCGGTCTTAACCTGGATAGGTGGGCCGCCGGTGCCGTGGCCCTTTTTGTCTTCTGGTCAGGAGGCCAGTTGCTGTGGCGGGCCGTGCTCGACCTCATGGACGAGGCAATTGACCGTGATGCGGAACGGGAAATTATCTCGCTGGTGACGTCCCATCCAAGAGTTGAAAAGGTGATACAGTGTTTGAGCCGTAATGCCGGGGGGAGATTTATAGTCGATTTAGACGTGGTTTTGAGAACCCATTCCCACGAACTCGCGGACCGTGTCTCTCACTCACTGGAACATGAAATATGCAGACAGTTTCCCAGAGTAGTCATGGCCCGGATCAAAACACACAGCCGTCAACCGGAGCACATACGGAGACTGACACCGCTGAAAGAACAGGGGGGTGCTGTTGCGGAACAGCTGGCAAAGGCCCCGTGGTTTCTATTGGAAATCATTGATCGAAGCACCATGGAGACCATCCGGCAGGAAAACCTTCAGAATCCCCACTGGCAGGCGGAAACGAAACGGGGTTTTTTGGTTGGAAAATGGTTGCTTGAATACAATCCCGATCAACTCATAGTAGTCCGGGAAAAGGAGGGTACCGCATTTGCCTTGCTCAAGGAAGCGGGTGTGGAAATAAAATTGGCGGAGAACGCAGGGGCATAACACTAATGCCAAGTTGCAAAAGTCAGCGTTATATTATTTCGACTCCTTATGCTTCAGTCATTCCGAGCCCCGCCCGTAGGCGGGATAAATTGCGCGAGGAATCTTAGTCTTTACGCTCAGGGCAGGCTCCGGGAGAAAGCTTCTTTAGTCAACAAATGGTATACTGAAACGCACGGTTTTCTGATTTAAAGACATCAAAACCATATCGTATGAAACAATGAGGCGATTTTATCTTTAGAGGAATTTTTAATGGCTGAAAAACCAACATATGAAGAAATGAAGCAAAGGATTAAGGAGTTAGAAAACGAAAGTGTTAAGCGCAAGCTGGCAGAGAAGGCCCTGCAAAAAAATGAGGACGAAATGAGGGCCATCCTGGATGCCGTGGCCGAGACAATGCTCCTTATCGATCGTAAAGGCATGGTCATTATGGCCAATCAAACTGTCTGTGAGCGGTTGGGAGTCAAGAAGGAAGATTTAATCGGACATTGTGTATATGACTTTTTACCGCCTGAGGTGGCTGAAAAGCGGAGGCAAAAATTCGAAGTCGTTTTCGAGACGGGAAAGCCCGTAAGTTTTGAGGACAATCGGGAAGGCATGTTTTTCGAGCAAAAGGTTTACCCGGTCTGCAGTGACGGAGACCGGGTGGAAAAGGTAGTTGCCTTCGTCCGCGACATTAGCGAACGCAAGGAGGCAGAGGCGGCGCTACTTAAGAGTGAAGAACAATACAGAACGCTGGTGGATAACTTACCGGTCGCGGTTTATCGAAATACCCCCGGCCCTGAAGGGCAATTCCTTATGGCAAATCCTGCTTTTTGTAATATGCTCGGATTCAAAAACGAGGAAGAAGTCAAAAAGGTGGCGCCTGCTGATCTTTATGCAAATCCCGAGGAAAAGAAGCAATACTCAGATGAACTCATACAAAAGGGAGTACTAAAAAATTTTGAAAGAACATTATTGAACAAAGACGGAACCCCTGTCCATACATCAATCACTTCCCGCGTAGTGTATGGGAAAGATGG
>JAIOSR010000264.1 GCA_021107495.1 Desulfobacterales bacterium
TATGATTTGAGTTCCCTTGAATACTGTTTTAATGGCGGAGATGTCCTGCCTGTTGAGATCAACCAGCGCTGGCGAAATAAATTTAATAAACCCATTTACCAGGGCTATGGGGCCACCGAGACATGCGGCGGTGTTTCAATGTGTCCGGCAGATGAAGACAACCCCATGAAAAGCATAGGAAAGACCGTCCCGAGCAAAAAAATAAAAATTGTTGATTCCGAAACCCTTGAACCTGTACCACTGAATACGCCCGGCGAACTTCTTGTCCACTCCGAAAGAATGGTCCGGGAGTACTGGAACAAGCCTGAAGAGACCGAGGCCGCCTTTGTGGAGATGGACGGACTCCGTTATTATCGAACGGCGGATATTGTATCAATGGATGAGGCAGGGCACCTTTATTTTGTTGACCGCACAGTAGACACAATCAAACATAAAGGATACAGGATCTCCTCATCCGAGATAGAGTCTGTCCTTCAAGAGCATCCGGCCGTTATCGGTAGTTGCGTGGTAGGCATTCCCGATCCCAGGGTAGGGGAGCGGATCAAGGCATTTGTGGTCCTTAAGGAAGATGTAAAGGGAATCACCGGTTATGATCTGATCAAGTGGTGCAGGGAAAAACTTGTCGCTTATAAAATCCCCCAGTATATCGAATTCAGGGACATGCTGCCCAAGTCCAAAGTAGGGAAACTCCTGAGGCGGGAAATCCGGAGCGAAGAGGAGCGAAGGGCGGAGGGATGAGAATCCCGGTTACGGATTGCATGTCACGGGTTCCGGGTTGGAATAAGAAAAAATCTCAAGTGGCCTGATCTAAAAATCGATTAAAGTTATGCCTGATGTAAGATTATTAACGATCTGGAATATCAGGCTTATTATACGGTTTCTTTATTTGTTCACTTGCATTGCCTACCTGGCAACTGTTTTTCATTCATGTGGAAATTCCAAATTTTGGCAGTATGTATGCCTGCAAAAGGAACCAGACCGCAATAATCACCACAAAAACCCATATACTCATGGATCCCTCCCTTTCCTTTCTTTTTTCTTGCTCTGTCATTATCTAAGATTATTATATTGTTCCCGCTTCATTTCCCTTTTTTCGTGAAGGATCACACTGTGCAGCGCACGGCTGCAAGCTTAGCCGGCTCAAGAAAATCCTCCTGATGGCGAGCAGGACGGTGAACCCAGGCTGCTCCCTAAACCGCTGCTCGATCCGGACGAGGCAGATGAGAATTTGGATAACAATTTCTCGGTTTTATTCCCTCCGCATGAAGGGCAGGTAGCGGTATCTTCGTCACTACTTCGAAAACACAGAAACTCAAATACATTCCCGCATTTTTTACACTTGAACTCATAGATGGGCATTTTGATTCTCCATTCCTTAAATACTATAGAAACACAGTTTAACAAAAGGTTACCTTTTCCCCAAAAAAAGGTTACGGCTACCTAATAGGATAAGACCTGGGCAAAAAAATGCAAACAAAAAATAAAACTTTGCGCCTTAGCGTGAAGCAATGCTTGGCAAGAGGCTTGTGTAAGGGATGCATATGAAATTTTTCCGGTACTGTCGAGCGAAAAAGATAACCTGTATATAACCATGGCAGCGCGTCAACTCAATTCAAACATCAGGATCGTTGCCCGCACCGCGGATGTGGTCAATATCGGCAAGAAACTTTTCAAGGGCGGCGCAAATTCGGTGGTTTCACCCAACCTTATCGGCGGACTGCGTCTTGTCTCAGAAATGGTTCGACCACACGTAACCGAATTTTTAGATGAAATGATGAGCCACAAAAATACAAGGTCGGAAATGGCCGAGATTGTTACGTCGAAGGAATCACCTTTTTGCGGGGTCTCTTTAAAGGAAGCATCCCTGCCGGTAAAATACGGGATACTGATTATTGCCATGAGAAAAAGGGGTGAGCAGGTCTATACCTACAATCAGTCCGGCAGTGCGCGGATCGAGCACGCCGATACTATAGTTGTATTGGGATCCAGAGATCAGATTAATGAACTGGCAAAACAGGCTGAAGCATGTTGAAATTCACTTAATCCTCATATACCCTGGTTGCATCGTCCTCCCCGACCTCTTCTTCAGAGACCTTTGTTATATCGTCCTCTTTGACCTCTTTTTCTATGACAACAACTTTAAACTCAAGGACCGTTTTGGAACTCAAGTGGATATTTGCGCCATTGTTCAGACATTCCGGGTTCGAAGACATACTTTTGCCATCCACCTGGGTACCGTTCTTGCTGCCGAGATCACGAATAAAAAAAGTATCGCCCTCAAATGTTATCTCCGCATGCTTTCTGGATACGGGCTTGTCAGGAATAAAAATATCATTCGCGCTGGTTCGTCCAATTGTTGTTTTGCCGGTACTTACGTCAAATGTCTTACCGGGATCAAGGTTCATGCTCTTGACCACCGTGAGTGAGGCCAGATGAGTACGTTCCATTTCTCCGCCGGCCATGGCCTCTCCAGTGCCTCCAAAGTCCGGCATGAATTGAGTTTCGTCCCCGTCGAATCCTTCCGGCATCTCAAATGGGTTTTCTTGTGCTGCCGTTTGAGCAGCCTCCCCAATTTCTTCCTTGTGTCGCAGACGAAACCACCACAAGGCCCCACAGGCAATCAGCGCCAACAACAAAATCAATGCAGCGCCCCAGATTATGATGGGCCTTATCCCTTTTGCTTCCACGGCAATAGGGACCGGTTTTGGCTTTGGAGCCGGAGGTGTCTTCATTTTTGCGGTTATCTCGGCAGTGCCTACCTTACCGTTCACGTCCACAGCCTCTACCCTCAGGACATGGAGGCCACCGGGAAGCCCGGCCGTATTCCATTTGAATATATCAAAAGGGGCGCTTGTGCGTTCTTCCTTCAGGGCGGCATCCACATAATATCTTACCTTAGCCACTGTATCTAAAGGATCGATGCTAACCCTGACCATGACGGTTCCACGAACCCTATCCGCCGATCCGGGCCCGACAATTTTTACAGTAGGTGCACGCATGACCGGCAACGGCGGGGACCAGAACCTCTTTTCATCCTGGGCCTTGCTGTCTTCGTGCAGGACCTTCATCACCAGACTGTGCTCTCCGCTCGGGGTCCGGGTCATGTATTTGATCAGGTACTGATTCTTTAATTGATTTGCAATGATCTGGTAAAATCCCGGCAACTCGTCCAAAGAGGAAGCCAACAGGCTTCGGCCACCGGTAAGACTGGCCATGCGGCCCAGTTCACGGGCATCAACCTGCGGGCCTACGCCGATGGTGTAGATTGGTACGCGAATAGCCTTTGTGGTTGCGGCGTCAATGACGTCGCTGGAATTGCATGTGCTGCACTTACCACCGGCCCTCTCATCCTTTCCATCCGTTAGCAGGATAATTGCCCTTCTTCCTTTGGGTATCTCTGCTGTTTTTTTGACAGCTTCAAGGGCAGTGTCATAGAGGCGCGTTGCCGCATTGGGTTTTGCGGCCAGGCCATTGACGACATCGGCTGCAGCAGCGTGGTCGGTTGAGAAATCGAATTTAAGAATTGAGTCATTATTAAAGCTGTAAATGGCCACCCGGTCTTCTTCCGACAACATGGAAATGAAGTCCATTGCCGCCATCTTTGCAGCATCCATCGAGGTCTGCCCGGATTTGTCCTGAGCCTGCATACTCCCGCTCGTATCTATGGCTAATACAACGGCCATGGGATCAGCGGTTTGCGCGGCATTTTCAATGGAAACTTTTCTGCCGTCCTCAAGTGTTACAAAATTAGGCTCTGAAAGCCCGGGGATGGGATTATCATCAGCGTCTGAAACGGTGACATATGCACGGACCTCATTTGCACCTTGCTCGGGAACGGCGGAGGCTTCTATATAGTTAATGGTAAGACGTTCAATAGGCTGTGCCCGGACAAAACCTACCATAGAAAACACAGCCAGCAAACTGAAGAGGAGAAATGTTCCCAACCTGAATGTAGCGCGATTTTGCTTCATGCGTGAATCCTTCCCCATGTTTGATTATTTCCCAATCTGAAAGGTGGCAGTATAAGGTAAACTGATTCATGTGTCAACAATGGAGATGTTGACGCGTTCCTTCAATACTGTCTTGAATCACGACTTCAATAAGTTGGGCAGGAACAGACTCAAAGCCGGCCAATATGTAATAAGCAGAAGGGTCAAGAGAAGCAGGAACAAGAAGGGCAGGGTTGCTTTATAAAGCTGCACAATAGGGCGGTCAAATCTGGAACTGGCAATAAAGAGATTCAGGCCGACCGGCGGCGTGTTATAGCCGATACCCAAGTTGGCCAAAAAGACGATACCAAGATGAACAGGGTCAATGCCAAAACGTGAGGCCAGGGGAACAATCAGGGGAACTACCACCAATATGGCGCTGAAGATATCCATCATGCACCCTACAAGGATCAGGAAAATATTCAGGATCAGGAGAAACCCGATCTTGCTTTGGACCGTCCCCTCCATGAAATGAAGGATCTTCATGGGTATGAAAGCGTCCACGAGATAGTTTGTAAAGCCCAGCGCGGCCCCTAAAATGATCATAATGCCCCCCACCATCTTCATACTTTCCTTCATAACCCGGGGAATATCCCGGGTCAGGCTCAGTTCTTTGAAAATAAGAACTTTGACAAAAAGTACGTATGCGACAGTAAGGGCGGCCGCCTCAGTAGCCGTACTGAAACCGGAGTAGATTCCGAAGACAATCAAAAGGGGAATGGGCAGTTCCCATGCAGCTTCTTTCAGGGCTCCCAGGAACTCGCCGGGCGAAAAAGGCGGCCTTTCAAGTTTCCATTTCCTGCCCATGTACACTGAAAAAAGGCAGGGAACTCCAACCATCAAAATTCCCGGCAGGACGCCCGCCATGAAGAGCTTTTCAATGCTTGTGCCTGAAACAAACCCGTATAATATGATGGGAAGGCTTGGGGGAAAGTGGAGCCCCAGGATACCCGATGTAGTCATGAGGCCAAGGGAAAAATTCTCATCATACTTTTCCGAGATAAGAGCAGGGAAAAGTAATCCGCCAAGGGCTATAATTGTAATTCCGGTGGCACCGGTAATGGCCGTAAAAAAAGCGCACGAAACCAGCGCGACAACACCCAGTCCGCCGGGCATCCAGCCAAAAAGGCTCCTGGAAAACCTGACCAAACGGGCAGAGGTTTTTCCCTCCGCCATCAGGTATCCGGCAAAGGTAAAAAGTGGAATGGCCAATAGAACGGGGGCATTAGCTAAACGGAAGATTTCAATAGGGATGGCGGTAAACTCTATACCGCTCACATAAAGACCTAACATGCCCGCGGCCAAAATGCCTGCAAAAAGGGGCATGCCTAAGATGATGAGGATAATCAATAATATGACCATCGAGATGATCATTTTGTCTTTTCCCTTAAAATTTGAAGTCCCTGGTCAATGGCCCTTAAGGAAAAACGAAAAAGGATCAAGGAAAATCCTGCGGGAAGGATCATCTGGCCTGCCCAGTTGGGAAGATTAAGGAACATGCTTCCGCCAAACTCCATTTCCATTTTGATGTAATCTATGCAGGCCTTGACCATGATCGCGGAAATTACCACGCACACAAGCGACAGTAAAAGCTCACGGGTTCGTTCCCCTTTTGGTGATAAAAGTGTGGAGAAGAGATCGATTTTGATGTGTTTGTTGTCCCCTGTGATGAGGGAGGCCCCCAAAAAAGTCAACCATAACACCAGGAGTCTTACGAAAGGTTCAGACCAGTCTAAGTATCCCATCAGGGAGTTGGCCCATTGAAGATGGGCATGGGTATAGAGACCCCTTAGACACACCTGAATAAAGGTGAGGATCACCATCAACCAGAGCAATGTGATAATCAACCATCCCTCGAATCTCGCAAGGGCTTTGTCGATTAATCTAAGGATTTTCATTGTCTTTTCAGAATCACATACACGCGGTCAAGGACTTCCTTGGGGTAAATTTTGCATGTCAGTTTACGGGCTACACGGTCATGTACACTGTAGAATTCGTCTAAATCCGAACCGATGGGCACGGGTGTGATGCTCAGACCGCTCTCACGGATTAACCGGACAGATTCCCTGGTTTGCTCTCTTAAAATCAAAGTTAGTTCTTTAACGGCAGACTGGAAAGAGGTGATCAGGATGTCGGATAGGTCACAGGGTAATTTTTTAAAATATTTTGAGGAGATAAGGATCGCCCCCGTGGAATGGGCAAGGGGCAGAGCGGTCATATAATTCATGGAGGTATGCCATTGAAGGGCCAGGGCGCCCAAGGGAGGTGCATAGACTGTGTCTATCATGCCCGTGTTGAGGGCCGTTGTGACATCCGTAATGGCTAACGGGATGGGATTGACTCCCATAGCGGAAAATGTCTCTTTGGCAATGGGATCGCCTGACCAGGCCCACACCTTGAGACCGGAGAGGTCCTTCACCTTGCGAACCGGTTTTTTTGAGAAGAGATGAGCATTACCCACTTCCGCCCAGGATATGAGTTCAAAACCTCTTTTTCGAAAGGCATCCGCAAATAATGGGCGCATCTTCCGGTGAACCAGGTCAGTCTCTTCATCGTTACGAAAAAGAAAGGGGAGGTCCAGTACCCTGACCATTGGGAGTACCTGCCCGAAACCCACACCGGAAAACGCCGCACAATGGATCTGGCCGATCCTGATTTTTTTTAAGACATCCAGTTCATCGCCGGCAATTCCGCCCGCATACACCCTCAAACCGAGCCTGCCCCCGCTTTTTTTTCTGATGCCTTTATCAAGTTTTCTTAATTGCTTAATCCATGTAGATCCTTCGGGAGCAACAGTTGCAACCTTGATCATATATTGCTGTCCCGCAAAAACACAGTCAGTTTTACCCAGGCACCAGATAAAACATATTCCCAAAAGCCAACTGAAAAGGATAATCGATTTTCTGCTAAACAATTTGACCTCCTAAAAAAACAGGTCCTCCGACATTTCCATCAAACGTTTTGTCTTCTTTTTCATCACTGCATTTATAAGGCAGACTTCCTTCAGCCCATCTGAAGGACTGCTTTCAACCTCTTTGATCAGTTTCAAAAACAGTTCTTTGTCCTGCACCCTGGCCGCATAGTATCTGGGAAAATAGTATTGGGCCAGAAGAAATTTACCATTACTAACGCCAATTGCCTTTTCAAGGTATGTCTTTGCCCGGCCTGCCTTACCGCCTAAAGCCATTGGCATTGCGGCAGAAATAGAACCCATCATTATATACGCTAACCCATGGAAATAATCTGGTTGTATCTCCAGGACCCTTTCAAGACATGCCTGTGCCGCACCCAACTGTGCCAGGACAGCAGGTTTGTCAAGGTTCAAATTAATCCATGCATTCCAGGAAATAGCGGTCCAGAAAAGGGCCCCAATTTCTTCCTCACCATATGCCAGTAATTTGCTCCGGACGATGTCCTTTTTTAGACCTGCGTCTTTTAGTCGGGAGGCGTTTCTGCCAGTGGCTCTGAACCCGTAAGTCCTTGCCCTGGAATAAAGTGTTGATGCCCTTTCAGGGTCATCGTCCTCGACAAACAGCATGGCGTAGCCTGTAAAGCCCATGCAGAGCGAGGTCAAAAGTTGCCTGTTATCGGGATCATTTTTCAGGAGGCCCTCCAGAAGTTTAAGGTTTGAGGGGAGGGACTGTTCTGCCAGATCCGGGTCACATTCCTCGAAAAAGGCACTGGTAAAGTTAGGTATCAGGGAGGGCGAAACCCGCAATGCCATTTTAACGCATCCTACCGAAAAAAGAGATGAAAGGAACATGATAATCAATATTTCATGAGTTTTTTTCATGTTCAATATCCAATAAAAGGGTCTTTTTCTTTTGGTGAGGCCGCCAACAATTTTTTTGCTAGAAATTGTGCGCCTGATCCGTTTTTCATGTCCATTACCCTGTGATAATACTTTTCCGCTTCTTCCCTGTCACCCTCCAGGTCATAACTCATGCCCATTTTTACAAGAGGAAACGCTATCATTGCCGGATCGTTTTCAGGATCGGCCCGGCTCAGGATCTCCTGCAGTTTGGACCTGGCCGCAGAATATCGTCCATGATAGAGATCGTAGACCGTCTCTAAGTAAAGCGCACGCCTGCGCCATTGGGCTGTCGCACTCAGGGAAGATGCCTGCAAACTTCTTTGCCGCAGACCGTAGACAGTATCCCTGTATCTAATGACCCTTTCCATTCTTATGTAACATACGCCCTTGAGGAAATGATATCGCAGGTTCATGTCATATCTTTTTGACAGACCTTCAGCCAGAACCAGGGCCTTTGAGAAGTCCTCTTCAATAAAAAGAAAGATATGCAGAAGCATACTTTTTGCTTCCGTTGTCGAGTAAGTTGCCTCCTCGGCTGCAAGCTGCAATTTTCTTATACCTTCCTTTTTGTTTCCCTTGTGAAGAAGTAGGTAGGTCAGGAATTTTAAGACCCCTGAGAGATGGGCCGTATAATAATCAAAAGTGCCGATGCCCAGCATTACATCTTTGTTGTCAGGTTCCATCTCCAGGCAGGTGCTAAGTGCTTCGATTGCATCCCTGGCCAAAAAAAAAGAAGAGAGCCAATTGCCCCTCATGAGTTCAAAACGGCCTTTAAAGCCTAAAGCTCCTCCTAAGAAGAAATAATCATAGCTGTCAGGTTTACTCCCTCCTTCAATCCTGCTCCTGGCCACATGGATGGTTCGGTCAATACGTTTTTTGAATTCATCTACGGCCTCAGGAGACCAGAAACCGGAAGCTAAACGCGACCAGCTTACCATTGCCATATAAAAATAGCCGTCCGGTTTTTGGGGGGATTCGGCAATGACCTTCAGGAAGTTGTCTGTGGCCTCGTCAAATCGCTCGTCGTACAGGAGATGTATGCCGTTTATGATCGTTTTATTGACCTGCGCTACCTGAAAATTTGAATTTTCCTCTTTCTCAAGGCCCCAGACAGCCGGTTGTAAGGAAAAAAACAGGAAGAGGGCGAGCATGATTGAAGAAAAGGCCTTGGGGGGGGATAGATCTCTTTCGTTATTACCCTTGAAATCATGCCTTGAGGATCCGACCTTGAAAATTGAAAAAAATGTCATATTTTAAGCTTACATGAACCAAGGGGTTTAGGCAAGAGGGAAACCACTGGATTCAGAGACAATTGTGTGAAAATTTTAAGGCTAACATAAAGATTTAGTGGACTTTTTTACTTTCCGTGGTAATAATATATGCAACTTTGACAAGAAACACCCTGATTGTTGCAGGAATTCCCTTTCCAAGTCCCGCCTGGGGCGGGACATCATATAAAATCGCAAAGAGATTGAATAACTTGTGGGGAGCAGTTGAAAATGAAGATATTGGTTTTGGGCTGTACGGGAATGTTGGGAAAAGAATGTAAAGAAGTGCTTGGTCAGGATCATGAAGTTATAACACCTGATAAAAAAGAGTTGGACATTATCAGCTGGGACGGGGTTATTGAAAACCTCCAGGAGGTTTTACCCGATGTTGTTCTTAATTGTGCCGGATTTACAGATGTGGACGCCTGTGAAACCGAAGATTTCAAAGTGAGAAAAGTAAATGTGGAAGGACCCAGGAACCTGGCCCAGTGCTCTGCTAGATTTGAGTGCAAATTTATCCATATTTCCAGTGACTATGTGTTTGACGGGCAAAAACCGTTCCCGCAACCCTATTTTGAGGATGATGCACCAAATCCCCTGTCGGCCTATGGGAAGAGCAAAATGGAAAGCGAAAAAGCCGTTCGGGAAAATGCCCCGAATTACATTATTGTACGTACTGCGTGGCTGTATGGCATTCATGGGAACAACTTCATCAAGTCCATTGTGAAACAGGCCGCCAAGAAAAAACCTAAAGTACTGAAAGTCGTGGAAGATCAATTTGGTTCGCCTACCTGGACCCACAGGCTTGCATTGCAGACCAAAGAGCTCTTGCATCATGATGGGAAGGGGACATATCACGCGACATCAGAGGGTTATTGCAGTCGACTTGAGTGTGCCGAATTCATCATAGAAAAACTGGGGCTGAAGGCCAGGGTTGAACCTTGCAGCATGAAAGATCTCCATGATGCTGCAAAGCGTCCCGATAACTGCCTTTTGGAAAACAGGCTGTTAAAAAAACAGGGGATCAACGTTATGCCGGATTGGAAAGAAGACCTGGAAATATTTCTTGAAAAATTCGGGGAAGAACTCATCAAAGAAGCTAGAGAAAAGAGAAACTGAGAAATGGTGAACCCGTAACAATGAGATTCCTTCTGGCCCTGTTGGGGTTATCTTATGTCATCTGTCCATACGATATTTTGCCCGATTTTTTTATAGGATTGGGATGGATTGACGACCTGACCGTGCTTGGCCTTCTCTGGTGGTATTTTTTCGGAAGGAAAAGGTTCAAATCCCAGGGCTATTATGAAAAGGGGCGGCAATCCTCTTCCGGACAGAGTAAAGAGAGTTCCTACCAAGAAAAAAACACTGCTACAGGACACGATGACCCTTGCTCCGTGTTAGGCGTAGGAAGAGATGCGTCCCCGGAACAGATAAAACAGGCATACAGACAGCTTGCCAACCAGTACCATCCGGATAAAGTTATCCATCTTGGAGAGGAATTCAGAGAATTGGCTGAAAGGCGTTTCAAGGAAATACAGGAGGCGTACAAGACGCTAATTCCTAAATAGCGCCCATCCACAAACAAAAAAAAGGGCACTTGCAAGTGTCCTTTTCAGAAATGAGTATTTTTTACAATAACAAGGCTTCCGGGAACCCGCTGCGAAGCAGGCGGGGGATTGTGAAAAAGGGCCATTTCTGGATGGACACTAAATAGCTCGGCCCAGGACAGCCCCCTCATAAATAGCTGCCCTTGCGCTTCTCGGCTCCAAGCAGTCTCCTATCTGATGAATTTCATATCCAAGGGGCTTGATTTGTTCGAAGAGTCTGTTGCCCGGCCGGTTCCCGATGGTAATAACAATCCTTTCCGTCTCAACAGACAATTCCTTATTATCTCCTTCGATCAAGGTCACACTGTCGTCTTCAACCTTTAACAGTTTGCATTCGGTCATAACCCGCACATTATTCTCTTTCAGCTTTTTGAGGGGTATTTTCCTGGTGATGTTTTCAATGGAAGCATCTCAACGATGGTCACCGGGCATCCATGGCCCGAGAGGTGACGTGCCACTTCGCATCCGGTGGGACCTCCGCTTTGGGTCTTGATGAAGGGAGCAATTTCATTGACCCCAAAAACCCGGTTCTGGTATCATCTGTCCGAGTTCGATAATAATTTCCTTAAACGGTCAATCTTCAATCGAAAGTCGTCAATTGGTAATGGGAGGGTAATCCATGAATGTTTACCTGGTACAACACGGAAAGCCGGTTTCCAAGGAGGAGAACCCTGACAAACCCCTTTCGAATCAGGGAAAAGAAGACGTGGAAAGGGTGGCCGCTTTTCTCATGAAGGCAGGAATAAAGGTGGATGATATCTTCCACAGCGGAAAAACAAGGGCCAGGGAGACTGCTGAGATTATGATTTCCAAATTAACTCCCGGCAAGGAACCTGTTGAAAAAAATGGGCTTGCTCCTTTGGACGATGTAAAAGAGATTGCAGAAGAAATCGAAAA